>NZ_AULM01000033.1 GCF_000422285.1 Desulfatiglans anilini DSM 4660 | reverse complement strand
GACGCCGAGATTGGCCAAAAAGACCATTTCCGGATGGAAACCAGATGAGTCGGCCGCATAGGTTGTCCTGACCCACTTGTTTCTGGATCGAAACAAGCATTCAATATAGTATAAATAATTCGGAAGAAACAAGCGGATCTTGATGCGGAGCACGGCAATGAGCGGCTGATCTTGCGCGGGGCATGCTTGGGCGACCCCTGCCGGGGGAAAGGACATGACATCGTTGTGGCTGTCGGTGCGGGTGAAGGCCTACTCGGGGTACAAGGCCGACGAGCGGCCCACCGCCTTCGAGTACAAGGGGAGGGAGCACCGGATCGTGGAGATCCTGGACCGCTGGTATGGGGAGCAGGATGATTATTTCAAGGTTTGCACCGAGGAGCGCGATGTGCATATCCTGCGATGCCGGCGGGGACCAGGGGTGTGGTTTCTGGCGCTCGAAAGATGAGGCTCCTGTGCGGCGCACCGCTCAGGAAGGCGGCCGGGGGGACGATTCGGGGCTGCTGCTGTACACCCAGTTGTAGCTGATCGGCTGGGCGTTGAGGGCTGTGATCCGCGGATGGAGGAACTCGTCTTCCAGCCGCAGCCAGTTGTAGGCCGGCTTGAGCTTGCGGAGCTTGCCGTCTTCCGGGGGGCGGCCATAAGCCGTGTGGCTGTAACGGGCCTCGGCGATGCCGATGGAAAAACCCTCGGCTGGATAGAGGTAGCCGGTCTTGAAGGCGTCCGGGCCCCCTCCCACCTTTCCGCTGAGCTCTTCGATCTGACGGTCGTTCAGTTGGACGAGAAAGAACTTGGAGACCCCGGACTCTGAGTATTTGTACATGCTGCGGGATTCCGAACTCGAGACGAACGCGGTCGATATGCAATCGAGGGACCGGAGAAGCTGCGCGGCGATGAGTCCGGCTGTTCGCCTCCCCCCGACGCTGTGATGGCACCCGTAGTATTCGAAGAGTTTGTTCTGCAGGATGCGCCCCTGCTTGTCGCCGTTTTCGTACAGGTGGTTCTGGATGTAGCGAAGCCCCTTCGCGAGATCTTGGGCGGCCTCGGCGATCGGCCAGTCGATCTTGACATGGAAATGCGTGAGGGCGTACCGGTTGCGCTTCACAACGGTGGGATCCTGCTGGATCAGCAGGGCGTAGTCGATGTTGAGCAGCCCCTCCACGAGGTCGAAGAAGCCGGGCGTTTCAAAATAGCGCAGGTTCCGGTGAAATCGTTTGTAAAGAGCGAAATTGGCCAGATAGGACAGGTTTTTCTTGATGACGGCGTTTTCAGGGAAGAACCGGATATAGGTCTTGTGCTGCGGCTGGAGTTTCCCTTCGCAGAAGATGACGATGAAGGTGTTGTCGAGGGCGGATTCCTTTTCCATCCGCTTGGATTTGGGTTTGAGTTCGCTCCGGTCGACGAACGGGTATTCGAGGCCTTCTCTCTCATAATTGTAGAAGGAATCGACTAGGGCGGTCTTCATGAGCTGCCGCTCGAGGGAGTCTCGGAGGATTTCATAGAGAGAGCGTCGGAGCTTTTCATAATAATTGAGATTTTGGCGCGGCTTCCACATAGATGACGTCAAGGCGGGGTTTAAAGCGAGCACGATTGCGCGTTTCGACCTATGAAAATCTTGAATTCGATAAATATCACAAATGTATGGCAAACGTCAATAAAAAAATAAAAAATGAAAAAAACACGTTTAATTTTGTTAAAATGGCCTCTGATAGGGCTGCAGGAATTAAATTCTTGACATTGGTAAGTCTATTTATATACTAAATCTTTTATTTTTTTGATGGGATGCCGGGCCGCGGGGATGTCCGGGAAGCCGGATGGTCAGGTCCGGAAAAGCGCCCCATGGAGCGCTGCCCGCAGGTCCTTCAAGCGGCGCGAAAAGGGATGGTTTTCTGATGGGAGCCTGCTCGTCGCAGGCTGTTTCGGATGGAAACCGGATTGAAGAGTCCGAATGGTGTCGATGCGGTTTATATGGCCGTCGAACGGGCGGGGCTCGTCCAGCGGAAACAGCGGCCGGGCGGCGGCCGGAAAGGATCCAGCCCGTTGATCATCGATCTGCGAACCATCACTGCGCCCCACCGGGAGTTCAGCTTTGAGCTGACGCCGGGCTGGTGGCGGTCCGAAGGCCCCGACGATCCCATTCTGGGGCTGGATGGACCCGTTTCCGTCTCGGCGACGCTGTCCCGGTTGGGCACCAAGTTCGTCCTGGAAGGGCGTGTGAGCGGGAGGCTGAAGGTTCCCTGTGACCGCTGCCTCGAGACCTATATCCTCCCGGTCGATGCCTCGTTCCGTTTGTTCCTGGTGCTGCCTCCGGCCGGGGAGGGCGCAGACGAGATCGAGCTGACCGAGGAGGACCTCGCCACCGATTATATCACCACCAACGAAATCGATCTGGCCGAGCTGGTCCGGGAGCAGATCTATCTGTCGCTGCCGATGAAACTGATTTGCCGGGAAGACTGCCGGGGGATCTGCCCCCGCTGCGGGGTGAACCTGAACGAAGCGGCCTGCCGCTGCGAGGAAGACCGGACGAATCCGGCCTTTGCTAAATTGAAAACCTTAAAGATCCAAGGAGATTGATAAACGATATGGCTGTTCCCAAGAAACGTAAATCCAGAGCGAAGCGTGATACGCGCAGGGCGCATGACCATGTAACACTTCCCAACCTGTCCACGTGCCCGCAGTGCCATGAGCCGGTGCTTCCCCATCGGGTATGCCCTGAGTGCGGCACCTACAAAGGCAGAGTGGTGATCGCCAAAGAAGAGAGTTGATTTGCATCCGGAAAGGGTCTTTTTTGCGAACCTCGGCGCGCCTTGAGGCGAAGGACCCCTGCAGGGAAACGCGTTTGTAAGCATGGATACGGGCTGGCATGATCGTAGCGGTTGATGCCATGGGTGGGGATTTTGCACCGGACGCCGTCGTCGAGGGGGCCGTTGCGGCAGCCAAAGAACGCGGCATCGAGGTGCTCCTGGTGGGCCGTGAGCCGGAGATCCGCCGGTCCCTCCGTTCTCAGCGCGGCGAGTCGCGCGTTTCCGTCCATCACTGCGAAGATGTCGTGGAGATGGGCGAATCGCCGCTGAAGGCGGTCCGCGGCAAGAAGAGCGCCTCCATCCGTGTAGCGTTCGAACTTGTCAAGGCGGGCAAGGCGCAGGCGGTGGTCAGCGCCGGCAACTCGGGCGCTACGCTGGCTGCGGGGCTTCTGACGCTCGGCAAGCTCGATGGCGTCGATCGGCCGGGCATCGCAACCCTGCTTCCTTCGCCATCAGGCCCCGTAGTCCTCATCGACGCTGGTGCGAACGTGGACTGCCGGCCGTCGCATCTCCTGCAGTTCGGTTTGATGGCGCATGCGTTCTCCGCGGCCTGTTTCGGAGTCCGTCGGCCGAGAACCGCCCTCCTGAACATCGGTGAAGAGGTCAGCAAGGGAAACGAGCAGGTGCGCGCGGCCTGGGATCTCTTCCGGCGAAGCCCCCTCCATTTCATCGGGAATGTCGAAGGGCGGGACATCCTTTCGGGCGCGGCCGATGTCATCGTCTGCGATGGCTTTGTGGGCAACGTAGTCCTTAAGCTGATCGAAGGCTTGAGTGATCAGATGGAGGCGTTGATGCGGGCCGAACTGCGCCGGTCGGCGGCGGGCCGCCTGTTGCTGTTGGCCGGGGGGCGCGCCCTGGCGCGGGCGCGCAGGGTGCTCGATTATGCCGAGTACGGCGGGGCGCCGCTTCTGGGGATTCAGGGCGTCGGCATGGTGTGCCACGGCGGGTCGCCGCCCAGGGCCATCAAGAATGCCGTCATCCTGTCGGCCCGTTATGTCGAAAACCGGGTGCTGGATAAGATGGCCGAGCAGTTGATGTCGGTCAGTTCCCTGAACAACGGCGATGAGAAACAGCTGGTTTCCTGACGCGCTCTTTTGCCGGGGCCCGGGGCGGCCAGCGGTCGGAGCGGAGTCATCGAGGTGAGAGAATGGGAGAAATAGCTTCCCGAATCGTATTGATCACAGGAGGATCCAGGGGAATCGGCCGGGCCACGGCCTATGCCTTTGCGGAAGAAGGCGCCCGCCTGGTCCTGGCCCACTATGATCCGGACGAGACAGCCGCCGACGAGACCCTTGCCGTGTTAAAGTCGCGGGGGGTCGAGGCGGAGAGCCACCGTGTCGACATCTCTTCCTACGCTGCGGCGGCGGCGCTGATAGATGACATCGTCGAGCGGTTCGGCCGCGTCGATGTCCTGGTGAACAATGCCGGCATCACCCGCGACAAGATCCTCGTGCGGATGAGCGAAGAGGAATGGGACGCCGTCATCCGGGTGAACCTGAAAAGCGTCTTCAACTGCACTCAGGCCGTATTGAAGCCGATGATGAAGCAGCGGGCGGGCTGCATCGTCAGCATCTCGTCGGTCGTGGCCGAACGCGGCAATTTCGGACAGGGCAACTACGCAGCTTCGAAGGCGGGGATCCTGGGGTTTACCCGGAGCGTGGCGCGTGAGGTGGCCTCCCGTGCGATCCGAGTCAATGCGGTGGCCCCGGGTTTCATCGAGACGGATATGACGGCGGTCCTGCCCGAGAAGGTGAAGGCAAGCTTTATCGAGCAGATTCCTCTGGGCAGGATGGGGCAGTCCGAGGATGTGGCCAACGCGGTTTACTGGCTCTGTTCGAACAAGGCCGCCTATCTGACGGGGCAGGTCATCCACGTCAACGGCGGGCTGTACATGTAAAATTCCGAGAGCCATTGCTTTTGGGCGGGGCTTCGGGTACATTGTGCGGGCCCGGTCGGCCGTGCCGGCTGGCCCGCGCCAGGGTGAGATTACGGGTTCCTTTACGATTTCAAGGAGGTAACGCAATAATGGGTCAGGTGGAAGAAAAGGTTAAGAAGATTATCTGTGAACAGCTGGATGTGCCCGAGGAAGACGTGGTTCCCGAGGCCTCTTTCGTGGACGATCTTGGGGCTGATTCGCTGGATCAGGTCGAACTGATCATGGCGATGGAAGAAGAGTTCGATATTTCGATCCCGGATGAAGACGCGGAAAAAATCGCCACGGTCCAGGACGCCATCAACTACATCAAGAAAACGATCGGTTGATTCCTCCGGATTCTACCGTCCAGGCCCTGCGGGTGAGGTCCTCCACGAGCGCGGAGCCTCCGTGGGGCCGAACCAAGAGTCAGATGGAGGCAGAGGATGGCCAAGCGGGTTGTCATAACGGGCATGGGCATGGTGAGCCCTCTCGGAACCGGCGTACAGAAAAATTGGGAGGCGGTCATCGCCGGGAAATCGGGCATCGGCCGGATCACGAAGTTCGATCCGTCGCCCTTCGCGAGCCAGATCGCTGGAGAGGTCAAGGATTTCGATCCGTCCGATTTCATGGATAAGCAGGAAATCAGGCGGTTCGACGTGTTCATCCATTATGCCGTGGCCTCGGCGAAGATGGCGATGGCGGACTCGGGCCTCAAGATCGATGCATCCAATGCCGGGCGCGTGGGCTGCGTTACGGGCTCCGGCCTGGGCGGCTTGGCCATGCTGGAGCATTATCACGAGGTTCTGCTGGAAAAGGGGCCTCGGAGAATCAGCCCCTTCTTCATTCCAGGGATCATCGCCAATATGGCTCCGGGCCAGATCGCCATCGAATTCGGAGCCATGGGGCCGAACCTTTCGATCGAGACGGCGTGTGCGGCGAGCGCGCACGCCGTCGGGGAGTCCTTTCGAATGATCCGTGAGGGGGTGTGCGATGCCATGATCACCGGCGGGGCCGAGGCGGTGGTCACTCCGCTCGCGCTCGGTGGATTCTGTTCGATGAAGGCCCTGTCCACGCGCAACGACGAACCCGAGAAGGCCTCCCGTCCTTTCGATCTAGACCGGGACGGGTTTATCATGGGAGAGGGCGCGGGGATCCTGATCCTCGAAGAACTCGAACACGCCAGATCCAGGGGCGCGCCGATCTATGCCGAGATCGTCGGCTACGGGCTCAGCGGGGATGCCCACCATGTCTCCGCGCCGCATCCGGACGGGGCGGGAGCGATCCTCTGCATGCGGATGGCACTTGACTTCGCCGGCATGAAGCCCGAAGAAATCGATTGCATCAACGCCCACGGCACCTCCACGAAATTGAACGATGCCGCGGAAAACCGCGCGATCAAGGCCGTCTTCGGGGAGCATGCCGCGAAGATCGCCGTAAGTTCGACCAAATCGATGACCGGTCATTTGCTGGGCGGGGCGGGCGGCGTGGAAGCCATCTTTTCGGTCTTGACCCTGAAGGAGGGCATCATTCCCCCGACGATCAATTATGAGACCCCTGACCCGGAATGCGACCTCGATTATGTCCCGAACGTCGCCCGTCAGGCCGCGGTGCGGACTGTCATGTCCAATTCTTTCGGCTTTGGAGGGACCAACGCTTCGCTGCTTTTCAAACGCTACGAGCCCGAGGCTCGATAAGGGGGCGATCATTTTAGGCAGGGGACGGCGCCGCGCTTTCCCGCTGCAGAAAAAAGACGGATATCATGAATATTATCATCGGTTCAGACCATGCCGGCTTCGGGCTCAAAGAGGCCTGCAGGCGCCATTTGAGCGAAACGTCGAACCACCGTGTCGTGGATGCGGGAACCTTCGACTGTGCTTCCATAGATTACCCGCGGGTCGCACACCAGGTGGCGCAGGCGGTGGCGAACGGCGAATACGAGCGGGGCATCCTGATCTGCGGCACCGGCATCGGGATGAGCATGGTGGCCAACCGCTATCGGAAGGTGCGGGCGGCGCTGTGCCACGAACTGTACACGGTCAGGATGGCGCGTATGCACAATGACGCGAATGTCCTCGCCATGGGCGGGCGGGTGATCGGCGAGGGGATCGCCCTCGAGATGGTGGACCTTTTTCTCGAGACCCCCTTCGAAGGGGGTCGGCATGCGCTGCGGGTGTCGCAGTTCGATTGAGGGGCGGACGTTGCGGGACAGATCTTTGAAGGAAGCGGACAGTGAGGTTTTCGAGGCCATAGGGCGGGAGGTTGCGCGCGAGCAGGACGGGCTCGTCATGATTGCGTCCGAGAACTATGCCAGCCGCGCCGTCATGGAGGCGCAGGGCTCCGTGATGACCAACAAGTATGCTGAGGGTTACCCCGGAGCGCGCTATTACGGCGGATGCGAATACGTCGACACGGTGGAGCATCTCGCCATCGAGCGTGCCCGAACGCTGTTCGGGGCGGAATACGCCAATGTCCAGCCGCATTCCGGTTCGCAGGCCAACATGGGCATCTATATCTCTTTTCTGGAGCCGGGGGACACCATCCTGGGGATGGGGCTGGCCCAGGGGGGGCATCTGACGCACGGGAGCGCGGTCAGTTTTTCGGGGAAGCTCTACAATGCGGTGTCCTACGGCGTGCACCCCGAATCGCACCGGATCGATTACGACCAGGTGCGCGATCTGACCCGGCGGCACAAACCGCGTCTGATCATCGCCGGTGCGAGCGCCTACCCCCGTTACATCGACTTCGATCTTTTCGCTGAAATCGCCCATGAGAACGACGCCTACCTGATGGCCGACATGGCGCATATCGCCGGCCTCGTGGCGGCCGGGTTGCACCCGACGCCGATCGGACGGGCGGATTTCGTGACCACCACGACCCACAAAACGTTGCGCGGACCTCGCGGCGGGCTCATCCTGTCGGATGCGAGATACGGGGAAAAACTCGACAAGGGGATCTTCCCGGGGATTCAGGGAGGCCCCCTGATGCATGTGATCGCCGCCAAGGCGGTGGCCCTGGGGGAGGCGCTCGGCACGGAGTTCACCGCTTACCAGAAGCAGGTGGTCCAGAACGCGAAGGTGCTGGGTGAGGCACTGATAGGCTTCGGCTTCGAACTGGTCTCCGGAGGGACCGACAACCACCTGCTTTTGCTCAACCTGAGCAACCGGAGCCTGACGGGCAAGGATGCGGAGGCCGCCCTTGTCAGGGCAGGCATCGTCGCCAACAAGAACGCCATACCCTATGACCGGCGCGGTCCGAAGATCACGAGCGGCCTGCGGCTCGGGACGCCGGCGCTGACCACGCGGGGGATGGGAGCCGAAGAAATGCGCCTGATCGCCGGTTGGATCCGCAACGTGCTCGAGCGCCCGGAATCGGAGGAGACGCTTGCGGCCGTCGGCAGGGAGGTGCGGGAGTTGTGCCGCCGGTTCCCCGTTTACGCCCACCTCGAGGGGGGTGTGGTGTGACGCGGCCTTCCTGGCCGGAGTATTTCATGACCATCGCGGAGACGGTGGCGACGCGGTCGACCTGCCTGCGGCGCCATGTCGGGGCCGTCCTGGTGAAGGACAAGCGCATTCTGGCGACGGGCTACAACGGAGCTCCTGCGGGGCTCGCGCATTGCGCAGAGGTCGGGTGCCTGAGGAATGACACCTCCATCCCCTCGGGTCAGCGGCATGAGTTGTGCCGCGGGCTGCATGCGGAGCAGAATGCCATCGTGCAGGCGGCCTGCCACGGGATCGCCATTGCCGGCTCCGCCCTCTATTGCACCAACAAGCCCTGTGTCATCTGCTCCAAGATGATCATCAACGCAGGGATCCGCGAGGTCTATTACCGAGAGGGGTATGACGACGAACTGGCGGACCGGATGCTGGCCGAGGCCGGGGTGAGGATGACCAGGGTCGAGCGATGAAATGCCCCTACTGTGGAAAGATCAACAACAAAGTCATCGACTCCCGTTTGAGCAAGGATGGGAGGATGATCCGCCGCCGCAGGGAGTGCCTGGCGTGTGGCCGGCGGTTCACCACCTATGAGAAGCTGGAAGAGCTTCTGCCCATGGTGGTGAAGAAAGACGGCCGGAGAGAAAACTTCAGCCGCGAAAAAATCATCTCGGGCATCCGGAAGGCGTGCCAGAAGCGGCCCATCAGCATGACCCGGATCGAAGAATTTGTGGACGCCCTGGAGCTGCAGTTCCAGGAGTCGGGCAAGAAGGAGTTGTCCAGCACGGATATCGGGGAGCGGGTGATCAACGAGCTGAGGGATTGGGATGAAGTGGCCTATGTCCGGTTCGCCTCAGTCTACCGGCAGTTCCGCGATATCAACGAGTTCATGAGCGAACTGGAGCGGATGCTGAAATCCCGGCAGGAGACGCCGGCGGAGTGAGCGGAATGGATGTCTGCCGAGGATGAGGCCGTTGAATCAACACCCCGGCTGAAACAGGGGCCGGGAAAAAGGCGATAGCCGATCATGCAATCTTCTCGAAAAAACCGTTTCAGCGGCGTAAGCGGAACTGGACCGCTCGATGTGAGGTTCATGCGGATCGCGCTGCGCGAGGCCCGGAAGGGGCTGGGGCGCACCTCGCCCAACCCGGCGGTGGGCGCTGTGATCGTCAGGGACGGCAAGATCGTCGCAACGGGCTACCATCGCAAGGCCGGTTTGCCGCATGCCGAGATCGAGGCCTTGAGCAAGGTTGGCGGCCGGGCTCCCGGCGACACCCTGTATGTCACCATGGAGCCCTGCAACCACCAGGGGCGGACGCCGCCCTGCACCGCCGCCATTCTTCGGAGCGGCATCCGGCGCGTGGTTGTGGGTGCGATGGACCCGAACCCGAATGTAGTCGGGGGCGGGTGCGACTATCTGGTCGCCAACGGCCTGGATGTCACCACCGGCGTTCTCGACGAGGACTGCCGGCGGTTGAACGAGGATTTCAACGCCTTTGTCACCACCGGGCGCCCCTTCGTGATCCTCAAGAGCGCCATGACCCTGGACGGCTGGACCGCCACGGCGACCGGGAGCTCCAGGTGGGTGACCGGAGAGGCGTCGCGTGCGTTTGTCCATCGTCTGCGCGATCGTGTAGATGCCGTGATGGTCGGGGTGGGAACGGTCCTTGCCGACGACCCCGAGTTGACGACCCGGCTCGAACGGAGCAAAGGGAAGGATCCCCTGCGGATCGTTCTGGATGCCCACCTGAAGACGCCGCCGGAGGCCAGGATCCTGAATCAGGACTCCGATGCCGAGACGTGGCTCGCGGCTTCGGAGGCGTTGAGGGGGCAGGTCCCCGCTGCGCTCGAGAAAAGGGGGGTGGTCATCCACCACTTTCCCTCGGCCGACGGCCTGATCGATTTGCCTGCGCTGCTTGACTGGCTGGGTTCGAAGATGGTCACCAGCATTCTGGTGGAGGGCGGCAGCCGTGTCGCCGGCAGCCTGATCCGGCAGAGGCTGGTGAATAAATTTTATCTGTTCAAGGCACCGAAGCTGTTGGCCGGGGACGACGGCATCCCGATGGTAGCCGGGCCGGGGTTTCAGGATATGGCGGCTTGCCTCGTGCTGCGGGACATCGATGTGCAGCGCTTCGGAGATGACATCATGGTGGCAGGCTATCCGGACTACCGGTAGCGCCGGCCGCACGTGGATGGCAGACTGTGCAGGAATATGCCTGTGCAGCCGTTCCAGGAAGACGGCCTTATGTTTACCGGATTGGTGGAAGGGATCGGAACGATCGTCGGGATCAGCCGCATGGGAGGCGATGTGCGTCTTACGGTGCGCCCCGGTTTTCCCATGGACGACTGCCGGATCGGTGACAGCGTCAGCGTGAACGGCGCCTGCCTGACCGTGACCGACATCGCCGCGCGCGTCCTCGGGATGGATGTTTCCGCCGAAACGCTCCGCTGCACGACCCTGGGCCGCCTCAAGACGGGGGATACGGTCAATCTCGAGCGGGCCCTGCGGCTGGGAGACCGGCTGGGGGGCCATCTGGTGGCCGGGCATGTGGACGGCATCGGAACGATCCGCGCCAGGGACCGGCGGGAGCGGTCCTGGCTGTTGCGCGTGGCGGTGGATGCGCTCCTGACGGCCTACATGATCGACAAGGGGTCCGTGGCGGTCGACGGGGTCAGCTTGACCATCAACCGCACCGGCCCTGATTTTTTCGAGTGCAACATCATCCCTCAAACGGGAAGGGAAACGGTGCTGCTTGAGCGTCGCATCGGAGATCTGGTGAATATTGAAACCGACCTCATCGGCAAATATGTCGAGAAATTTTTCCTCAGAGGAAAGACCGCCCCGGGGCGGGAGCCGAGGGATGAGAAGAGGCCGGGCATTACATTGGAAATGCTCTATCAGAACGGATTTGGTGATTGAGATGCCTATTTCGAAGATCGAGGAGGTTCTGGAGGACCTCCGACAAGGAAAGATGATCATTCTCGTCGACGACGAGGATCGCGAAAATGAAGGGGATTTGACCATCGCGGCCGAAAAGGTCACGCCAGAGGCGATCAACTTCATGGCGAAACACGGCCGGGGACTGATTTGCCTGGCGCTTCACCCGGATATCATCGACCGGCTGAAACTGAACCCGATGGTCTATGACAACCGGTCCCCTTACAGGACGGCCTTCACCGTCTCGATCGAGGCGCGGACCGGGGTGACGACCGGGATCTCGGCCGCCGACCGGGCGCATACCATCCTGACGGCCGTCGCAGACGACGCCAGGCCCGAAGACCTCATCCAGCCCGGGCATGTTTTCCCCTTGCGGGCCCGGAGGGGCGGGGTGCTTTTCCGGACCGGGCAGACGGAGGGCTCGGTGGACCTGGCGCGGCTGGCGGGACTCAAGCCTGCGGGGGTGATCTGCGAAGTCATGAAGGATGACGGGACCATGGCTCGTCTGCCGGACCTCGAGGTCTTCGCCGAGGAGCATGGGCTGAAGATCGCGACCGTCGCGGATATCATCGCCTACCGGATGCGGAACGAGTCCTTCGTGCACCAGGCGGCAACCACCGTCCTGCCCACGCCCCACGGCGAGTTTAAGGCGGTTGTTTTTATCAACGATATCGATGATTACGAGCATATCGCTCTTGTGAAGGGCGAGATCGATCCGGAGAAGCCGGTTCTGGTCCGGGTCCATTCCGAGTGCCTGACGGGGGACGTGTTCAGATCCTATCGCTGCGACTGCGGAGAGCAGCTGCAGAAGGCCATGCAGATGGTGCAGGAAGAGGGCCTGGGGGTGATTCTCTATCTGCAGCAGGAAGGCCGCGGCATCGGGCTGGCGAACAAGATCAAGGCCTATGCCCTTCAGGACCAGGGGTTCGACACGGTCGAGGCCAACGAACAGCTCGGCTTTTCGCCCGATTTGAGGGATTACGGTGTCGGCGCACAGATCCTTGCGGCCCTCGGGGTGAAGAAGATGCGCATCATCACGAACAACCCGAAGAAGATCATCGGGCTGGAGGGCTACGGTCTTCAAATCGTTGACAGGGTTCCGATCGAGATCGAACCGCGGCCCGAGAACCTCCGCTATCTGAGCACGAAGTGCGAGAAGCTGGGGCACATGATGCGGGCTTTGGGCGAAAAGATCCATGAAACCGAGCAATGCTAGGGACTGAACCGACGCTTTTGATGGGGGAACCATGGCGAAGATCATCGAAGGGCGGCTGTCCGCCGAAGGGCTGAGGGTCGCGATTGTTGTCAGCAGGTTCAATGACTTTATCTGTGCCAGGCTCGTCGACGGTGCGCTCGATGCATTGCGGCGCCACGGGGCGTCGGAGGAGGACCTGAGTGTTGTAAAGGTGCCGGGGGCCTTCGAGATCCCCCTGATGGCGAAGCGGCTGGCGCAGAGCGGCAAATACGATACGGTGGTCTGCGTAGGGGCTGTCATCCGGGGCGCCACCCCGCACTTCGACTACGTCGCGGCGGAAGTCTCCAAAGGGATCGCCCATGTGAGCCTCGAGACCGGGGTGCCTATCGCCTTCGGGGTGTTGACGACCGACAGCATCGAGCAAGCCATCGAGCGGGCGGGCTCCAAAGCGGGCAACAAGGGGTTCGAGGCGGCGATGGCGGCGATCGAAATGGTCGATGTCATCCGGGCGGCCGGCTAGGTGCCATCCGGCCAAGGTCTCTTAAGGCGGTCTTGGCGTCGATTGGCACGTTTCCATGCGCCGCGCCGCCTGCGCAACGTTCTGCGGCCAAACGCCTGGTTCATCGACATCGGCGAACCGTCATCGTTTTCGGATTCAAGGCTCTTTCGTCCCGGCGGAATCCAATCCGTATGGAGGCGAACCGGCTTTCTGCGGTCCCGTTTTCCCCGCAGAGGCGCTGGCGCTTGGGTGGTCAAAGGCCCTGGTCCCGCTCGTGGAGGTGCGGGGATCCCGGAGCGGCCGCAGAAACCCAGGCGCAAGATTCACGGATGGGTTTTTCTCCACTCATAGGGACTGACATATCTAGGGCCCTGCGCCCACATCCCCCGCCGGGCTTGCCGCGCTGCTCTCTCCGCCTGCCTGTAAGGGGAATCATCGAAGCCGGGCTGCGGCCGGCCGCGGTAGGCCTCTGCGAGTCCCGCGCGTACCATCTCGAGGTTCACATTCACTCCGTCCAGATGCACTACGCCTAGAACCCGCCGGTAGTCATCCGTGCCGTACGAAACCCACTCGACCGGTTTTTGCAGGACGAGATGGGCGAGGTGCTTTTTCGCCGCTCTGCTGTAAGGCTGGCCCGGCTCACCGTCCCCTTTCGAGCTTTCCGGGGCATCGATGCCGATCAGGCGGATGGGGACGATCATGCCGTCCCTCATTACCCGGATCGTGTCTCCGTCAAGTACGGCGACAACGCGATGCGGGCCGTTCAGGGCATCCGCAGCCGAGCAGGAAACAAGCAGAAGGAGGAACAACAGGAGCAGGCCGCGCCGTTTTTCGAAGCTGAAGGGACGACCCGAAAAAACCTGGAAGGGCGGCCTTGCCATTCTTTGATGATACCCCCTCAGCGGCGCCTCTCTTCCCGGAGGAGGCGCCCCGTTCCGTAGTCATAATACCGTACGGAAATGATCAGCCTGGGCGTGTTGCGGTCATAGACATGAACCCTCAGCGTTTCCTGATTTCTGGCATCCGGACCATAAATCAGCCAGGCCCCGGGCGGCACAGATGCGGAAAGGTCAGAGCAGGGACCGGGAGGCGGCTGATGGCCGGCAGGCTCGCCCGGATACCAGATTCTGCACTCGCCGGGCGGGGGTAAATGACCCGCCGGTATACCCAGCTGCCCATAGGGCTCCGCCCTGTCTTCGTAATAAGGAGGACTTTCCGGGCCTGCCACCGCAATGTGGCCGCAGCCGGCGGCGGACAGGAATCCAATGACACAGACGATCCGTAATACGTTTTTCATTGGCCGCCTCGCTTCTGAACGAAAATTCTCCGCCCCGAAAGACCGACTTGGGGTCCCTCGGGCGGATCGGAGAGGGCGCCCCCGGGACCGAATTCCCGGTGTCCTTCGAAGGACGTCAGGAATCGCCTCCGGTCTCGTCTGGTTGCGGCTGCTCGAGCCACAAGCTAATCATCAACTGATGAGGGCGGCAAGTCAAGCGGGTAAGAATGCGCCGGAGGCGCCAGGCGGGGGTTTTTCTTCCCTTGACTTCAGACGGCGGGTTTGAGTAATAGATCAGTACTGCTGGAGCGGCGTTTTTCGGGTCGATTCCAGCTTCGGCGGCGCCGGTCATGGAAGGGCCGGCAGCGCTTATTATCCTTTGGAATCTATTAGAATCTATCGATCTATGGGTCCGTTGAAAATAGTGGAGGAATCGGCATCGAACCAGGGGGCCTGCCCCTGTTTTGCGGCTGTCGGCAGGCGCGGGGCGCCTGGCCGGTATCTTTGATATGGGTAAACGAAGAAAATCCAGAGAAATGGCCCTTCAGACGCTTTTCCAGCTCGAGTGCGACCCCCGGGATCCCATGGAGGCCTTCGAAAGCCTGAGGGAGAGCATGCACTGGGCCGACGCTCGGGTCGATTTCGCCCGGAAGTTGGTGCTGGGCGTTCAGCGCACCAAGTCCGATCTCGATCTTCTGATCCGGAGGGCATCGAAACACTGGCGCCTCGAACGGATGGCCATGGTGGACCGGTCCATCCTGCGGCTGGCGGTCTACGAAATGCTGCATCTGGAGGATGTGCCGCCCAAAGTGGCCATCGACGAGGCGTTGGAGTTGGCCAAACGATTCGGCGCCAAGGAATCGGGCGCCTTCATCAACGGCGTTCTCGATCAGATTTACAGCGACCTGCCGAAGGACGGCCGGTTGAAGAACGCCGACTCGGATGTTTCTTCATAAATGTGACAGAACACAGAATCGTATCCCTCCGGGATGGCTGGTTCAGACAGACCACGATCCCCGATGGAGACAGGAACGGAAGTCGTTTGGAAGGAATTTCATCCCATGAAGTACAATCCCCAAGACCTCGAAGTCAAATGGCAGGAACGCTGGGAACGAGAAGGGCTGTTCAAGGTCGCAGAAGACCCCTCTCGTGAAAAATATTATCTGCTCGAGATGTTTCCGTATCCCTCGGGCAAGATCCACATGGGGCACGTCCGCAACTACACGATCGGCGATGTCGTGGCGCGCTACAAGCGGATGAGCGGGAAGAACGTGCTCCATCCGATGGGGTGGGACGCCTTCGGGCTGCCGGCCGAGAACGCCGCCATCGAAAACGACACGCATCCGGCCCGCTGGACCTACAGCAATATCGAGGCCATGAAGACGCAGCTGAAGCGGATGGGGTTCAGCTACGACTGGAACCGGGAGATCGCGACCTGCGACCCGTCCTACTACCGCTGGGAGCAGTTGGTCTTCCTGAAGATGCTCGAAAAGGGCCTGGCCTACAAGAAGCGGACGCTAGTCAACTGGTGCCCCAAATGCCAGAGCGTGCTGGCGAACGAACAGGTGGAAAACGGCTGCTGCTGGCGGCACACCGACCAGGAGGTCGTCCTGAAGGAGATGGACAGCTGGTTTCTCCGGATCACCGCCTATGCCGACGAGATCCTGGATGCCTGCGATCGTCTGACGGGGTGGCCGGAGCGGGTCCTGACGATGCAGCGTAACTGGATCGGCAAGAGCTACGGGGCCATCATCCGCTTCCCCATGGCGGATTCGGACGAGGTCATCGAGGTGTTCACCACGCGTCAGGACACGGTCTTCGGGGCGACGTTCCTCTGCTTCGCTCCCGAGCACCCCATGGTGCGGGAGATGGTCAAGGGTCTGCCGGAGGAGCCGGAGGTGCTGGCCTTCGTGGAAAAGACCCTCAAGATGGAAAAGTACATGCGGACGGCGGATTTCACCGCGAAGGAGGGGGTCTTTACGGGGCGCTACTGCCTGAACCCGGTCACCGGCGACCGGATCCCGATCTACGTGGCCAATTTCGTGCTGTTCGACTACGGGACCGGCGCCATTATGGCCGTCCCCACCCATGACCAGCGGGACTTCGAATTCGCCAAGAAGTACGGGCTCCCGCTCAAGGTGGTCATCCGGCCGCCCGACCGTGAGATCAGCGCGGAGACCATGACCGAGGCGTATGTGGATGAAGGGATCCTCGTTCATTCCGGCCCGTTCGACGGCCAGGGGAATCTCGAGGCCCTCGAGCGAATCGCCGAATATCTCGAAGAGCGAGGAAAGGGTCACAAGACGGTCAATTTCAGGCTCCGCGACTGGAACATCTCCCGCCAGCGCTACTGGGGCGCGCCGATCCCCGTCATCTACTGCGAGGCCTGCGGCATGGTTCCCGTGCCGGAAGAGGATTTGCCGGTCGTGCTGCCGCTGGATGTGAACATGCGTCCGAACGGCGGCTCGCCGCTGCCTTTCGAACCGTCCTTTTGTGAAGCGACCTGCCCAAAGTGCAAGGGGAAGGCCCGGCGCGAGACCGACACCATGGACACCTTCGTGGAATCGTCCTGGTATTTCGACCGCTACGCCTGCCCCGACTACGACCAGGGGGTCCTCGACACCGGGAGGGTCGCCTATTGGATGCCGGTCGATCAGTACATCGGGGGGATCGAGCACGCCATCCTGCACCTGCTCTACTCCCGCTTCTACACGCGGGTCCTCAGGGACCTGGGCTATCTCTCAGTCGACGAACCCTTCACGAACCTCCTGACCCAGGGGATGGTCTGCAAGGAGATCCAATCCTGTCCGCAGCACGGGTACCTTTACCCCTACGAGGTGGAGGATGGCCGATGCAGGCGCTGCGGGTCGGAGATCGTCACCGGCAACACGCTCAAGATGAGCAAGTCGAAGAAGAACGTGGTGGATCCGCAGGTTTTGATCGATCAATACGGCGCCGACACGGTCAGGATGTTCTGCCTGTTCGCCTCGCCGCCTGAGCGCGATCTCGAGTGGAACGATCAGGGCGTCGAGGGGTCCTATCGCTTTTTGAACCGTGTGTGGCGTCTGGTGGTGGACAATCTGGACGCCCTTCGCGGGGTGTCGGCCTATGACGGCAAGGCGCCGCTCGAGGGGGGTCTCAAGGACCTGCGCCGCAAGACGCATTGGACGATCCGCAAGGTCAGCTCCGATGTGGAGGATCGTTTCCATTTCAACACCGCCATCGCGGCGGTCATGGAACTGGTGAACGATCTGGGGTCGTTCCTGAACGACCCGCCGCCCCCGGGGGATCCGGCCTGGCCGGTGCTGCGGGAGGGCGTCGACGCCGTGATCGTTCTGCTTTCCCCCGTGGTGCCCCATATCACCGAGGAGCTTTGGCACAGGCTCGGGCACGAGACGCCGCTGCTCGAAACGCCCTGGCCGGCTTATGATCCCGATGCCCTGACGGTGGAAAGCCGGCTGGTGGTCTTTCAGGTCAATGGAAAGGTCCGCAATCGGAGGGAGGTTCCTGCCTCCTTGACCGACGGGGATCTGAAGGAGATGGCGCTTGCCGACGAGCGTGTTCAGCAGTTCGTGGCCGGGAAGCCTGTCAAGAAGGTGGTCGTCGTCCAGGGGAAGCTCGTCAATGTCGTGGTCTGATTCCCAGGGAAAGGGCTTTGATATGCCTTCGAACCGAACGGTGGCGAGGGGCATCGCGGCGCTGGCGGCTGCCGCGGCCGTGTGCCTTTCGCTTGCAGCTTGCGGTTATCATCTGCGGGAGAGCAGTCAGCCGATTGGGGCCGAGTTGACGAGTCTGGCGATACCGCTCATGGAAAGCAGTTCGTCCACCATCGGTTTCGAAGCGGAGTTTACCACGATCGTCCGGGATGAGTTCATCCGGTATTCGCAGGTGCCGCTGGTGCCGCGCGAGCGCGCGGCGGCCGTGCTGATCGGCCGGATTCATGAGATCAGAACCGAGCCTTACAGCTATGCCTTGAACAAAACGGAGGTGCAGGGGGCTTCGCGCAACTACCCGGTCACGCGAAGCCGCTGGCTCTACGTCACGATGGATGCGAAGCTCGTCGAGTCCGCGACGGGAAAAACACTCTGGGAGGTGAATGGCATGGAGGACAAGGCGACCTACCCGGTCGGCACGGATCCGCTGGCCAACCGCGCCTACGAGCGTTCCGCGATCGAGGAGATCGCCCGCAGACTCGCGGAGCGGATGTTTCAGGCAACCATGGAAAGGTTCTGATGGCGGAGGCGCTCAAACCCGAAACGGTCCTGGGCGAGTTGGAAAAGGGGCATGTACGCCCCGTCTATCTCTTCTATGGACAGGATGATTTCAGGATCGAGCACGCCGTTCGGCGGCTTCAGGAAAAGGCGGTGGCGGAGGGGACCGCCGATTTCAACCTGCATACCTTTTACGGGGATGACGACGATCAGGAAACGGTCGGACGGATCCTGGACACCGCCCGATCCTATCCCTTCATGGCTGACAGACGGCTGGTGATCGTCAAGCGTACGGAGTCCCTGTCGGTGAAAGAGCTGGAGGGGTTCCTGCCCTACCTCGAAAAGCCACTCCCATCCACCTGTCTTGTGTTTGTATCCGGCAAGACCAACTTCAACATGGTCTTCTACAAATCGCTTCGCAGCATGGGCTGTGCGGTCGAGTTCAAAAATCTCCAGGACAGGGAGGTGATTCCCTGGATGCGCTCGCTTGCAAGGGATCTCGGGTTGAGGCTGAGCGGCGAGGCCTGCGCTTATCTGCAACAGGTTGTCGGGAATGGATTGCGGGAACTGCATAATGAACTCGAAAAGCTGTCCGTTTCGCATAGCAAACAACAGCCCATCGGTGTGGAGGAGGTAAAACGCCTGGTCGTTCACAGCCGGGCGCACACCATCTTCGAGTTGATGGACAGCGTTTCCTCGCGCCGATGCAGCGAGGCGCTCGTCATTCTGGACCGGTTTTTCGATGAGGACCGCGAGGCGGGGCTGCGGATAACGGGGATGCTTCACAGGCAGCTGCGCCTGCTTTGGCAGGCCAGCGCGATCGCCAGGGAAGGAGGCACCACCGGTCAAGCGGCAAGCGCTCTTCACCTCCCTCCCTTTCTGGCCAAAAAGCTGCTCGATCAATCACGGCTGTGGACCCCGGAGAGCCTCGAGCAGGGGCTGGAACTCCTCTATCAAACCGACGGTTTGACCAAGACGGGGTCCTCGGACGTACGCAGAGTGTTCGAAAACCTGTTGATCAATCTATGCGGCTGAGGCATCCTGCCCAACGGTTGCCTTGTGGATGCGCCGTGCGAGGCGGGAGACCTTCCGTGCGGCTTTTTTCCGGTGGATGATCCCCTTGCCGGCCGTTTTCTGGATGATGGAGACGGCGCTGCGGAAGGTTTCCTCCAGGTTCGATGTCGCTCCACTGTCCAAAGCGCCGCGGACATCTTTGACAGCGCCTTTGACCCTTGTTTTATAGGTTTTGTTGCGAATTCTGCGGACTTCGCTCTGCCTGGCCCTTTTGAGGGCTGATGCATGGTTGGCCAATACCGGAACCTCCGTTCGTTTGAGTTTTAAACCGTACATATACGTTCATCCTTCACAAAATGTCAACTCATTTGTGAGAGAACAGCGCCTTTCCAGGAATGCCGCGGATGCGCCTCTTCGATGTCGGATGGCGTTGCGGGACAAATGGGACCGGATCCGCGATGCAAAATAGGCCTCATCCGGAAATGATTTTTCTGCAGAACCCAGCTTCCAATCCGGAAAGGAGGACTTTTCCCCACACGCTGCGCGTGCTCAGTCCCACCCCTGCGGGGCGGGTTCCGGTCTGGCCAATAGGAAGAAAAGCAGGCGTTTGTGCGGATGCGACCTTCAGGACGCCGCACAAGCAAAGGTGCCGATTGACGCCGAGATTGGCAAAAAGACCATTTCCGGATGGAAAAAAGATGAAAAGGGGGGCACGCAGGTGGGCATGATCTCTGTTGCCGCCGATATCGCGCTGGATGAAAAGGACATCCGGCTGGAGTTTGTCCGGTCTTCGGGCCCGGGCGGGCAGAACGTCAATAAGGTCGCGACGGCGGTTCAGCTCCGCTTCGATCTCGGGGCGGCCGATTACCTCCCGGCGGATCTGCGGGAGCGCCTCAGGCGGCTGGCCGGGCAACGATTGTCCAGCGAGGACGTCATCCTCATCGATGCCCGCCGCTTCCGCAGTCAGGAGATGAACCGCCAGGATGCTTTGGACCGCCTCAAGGCCCTGGTGCGCGAGGCGGCGAGGCGCCCGAAGAATCGTCTGAAGACAAAACCCTCGGCGGCCGCTCGCCGCCGCAGACTGGAGGACAAACGCCACCGCGCCGTCAAGAAGCGGATGCGCACCCGCGTCGCCGATCAGGAAGGCTAGAGGCGGGCTGGTTCCATGCAGGCGCCTTTTCATTGCATCGTCTAACCGGAGACCTTCTTCTCGAGATCGATCCCATATTTCTTGATCCGGTTCCAGACCGTCACACGAGAAATGCCCAGGATGCGCGCGGCCTCGGACTGGTTCCCGCCTGCGGTTTGAAGGGCTTCAAGAAGCCGTTGCCGTTTCTGATCGTTCAGTGTGCTTCCCTTCGGAGTGGTGGATGGAGAGGCCTTCCTTTTCCCGCCGGAGATTTCCGATGGAAGATGTTCGGGCTGTATGAGCGTTTGGTGGCAGGAAATGAAGGCGTACTCGAAGGCGCTTTTCAACTCGCGCACGTTGCCGGGCCAGGAATAGTCCATCAGGCATCCCAGGGCGGCGCTGCTGATCCCCTGAACCGGTTTTCGGCTTTTTTTCCGCAGCCTTTCGAGGAAATGTTCCGCAAGGATCGGGATGTCTTCGATGCGTTTGCGAAGGGGAGGCAGGCGGATCGGGATCACGTTGATCCGGTAGAAAAAATCCTGGCGGATTTTGCCTTCCGCAGCCAATTGCGCGACCTCACGGTTCGTGGCCGAAACGATCCGGACATCGACTCGGATCAGGCGTTGATCCCCCACCTTTTCGATGGTTTTCTCCTCGAGGACACGCAGGAGTTTAACCTGGGTCGAAAAAGGCAGATCGCCGACCTCGTCCAGGAAGATGTCGCCTCCGTGGGCGGCTTCGAAGCGGCCTTCCCGGTCGCGGTAGGCCCCCGTGAAGGCGCCTCGTACGTGCCCGAACAGCTCGCTTTCGAGAAGGGCCTCGTTCAGCGCGGCGCAATTGACCTTGATGAATGGTTTGTCACGTCGGGGCCCCAGGCGGTGGATGGCCCTCGCTGCGAGTTCCTTCCCCGTGCCGCTTTCACCGAGGATCAGGACCGGCGCATCGGAGCTCGCGGCGTTTGCCAGGAGATCGAAGACCTTCTGCATTCGCACCGAGACCCCCAGGATCCCCTGAAAACCTTTCTGATCCGCCAATTCCCGCGTGAAGGACTGAATCTGCAGATCGCGCCGATTGAGCTCGGTCAGGTCCGTGAGCGTCTCGACCGCCCCGATGACGGTCCCTTCTGCATCCCTTAGAAGCGCTGCATTTTTCAGGACCGGCACCATCGTTCCGTCTTTTCGCCGCAGGGTGCAGCGGTGGGGCGGGATCGCACCCTCCTGGAACAGGACGCACCAGGAACCGCGCCCCGGGGCCCGCGCAATCTCGCAGACATCGCAATTCAGCGAGGAGCAGGGCATGCCGGTCAGTTCGTCCGGTGCATAGTCTGTCATCTTGGCCAGGGCAGGGTTGACGAACCGGATGGTTCCTGTCTGGTCGACGATCATCAGGCCGTCCTGGATGGTGCTGACGACTGTTTTCCAATGGCTGTTCAGATCCAACCCGTTCATGGAGTCCTTTCCGCTGTCAGTTGGCGGCGTTTTCCGCCGGTCATGAAAGATAAAGCGTCCACGGGGGTCGGCTTTGCCGGGGTCGGCAAACTCGGGTGAGCGGCAAAGGTCAAGGGTCCCCGCGCCAAGGGGTGGAGGGGTTCATTTCGGAAAACCGGTCCAACCCGCCTGAAGGGTGCGGTGGCTTGTGCGCCGGATGCAACCAATGGTGTAATGAGTGTTTAAAAATGAACAACTGTTAACTTGAAAAGTTTACTCCTTCAAGTCGCTTTCTGCAACCGAAACTGTTTGCTTTGGATACGTTTTAGGCTAAAAGACCCAGGCGTTGCCATGGAAAGACATTTAAAATCGGCCTGTCCATTCCGGTTGAACCTTCACTGCCCTCCCAAGGTATTATTCCCGGTCTGTCAAGGCCTGAGCGCGCATTCGCGTTTGATGAATAAAGGTGCAGATCAGTTTGCAAGCAATCGATTTTGTACGTCTTACCAAAGGGATCCGGGCTTTTTTGCCAGGCTGCCCGCTGGCCTTCGGAATCCTTCGGGGATGAGGCGGGAGCGTGGCGGGCAGGGGGTTGGCATTGATTTTGCCACAGAGACCATTGAATCTCAGGCGTCTGCCAGGCAGGATGATGCGGCAGGATCGCGTTGGCGATGTTCGATGCCCACGGCCTGAAACCCCCAGGGATCTATGACAGGATAAAGGGGCCGCAGGCCGGCGGCTCCGTTTGGCTGTCCATCATGGGTTGTGGCTGGGTTGCAAAACGGCCCGCCGATGGTGGGTTATGCAGAAAGGATCGGAAAATCGGTATGTTCAGCTTATCTTTCAAGGCCGCGGTTTTTGGAGGCGTTGCGGGTGTTCTTTTGGCGGTCTGCGCACAGGCCTCGTCGCATCAGGAAATAGAAGGTCCGTTCCCGGACGGTCCCTCTGTGACCCGGACGTGCCTCGGCTGCCACGAGGAGGCTGCGTCGGAGGTCATGCAGACAGCCCACTGGCAATGGAAGGGCCCCAACCCATACCTCGAGGGCGAGGCGAAAGAGCCCTTGGGAAAGGCAAATCTTATCAACAACTTCTGAATTTCCCCGATTGCGAACTGGTGCAGTTGCACCAGCTGCCATGCGGGTTACGGTTGGAAGGAAAACACGTTTGATTTCAAGGATCCATCGAGGGTCGATTGCCTGGTGTGCCACGACCGTACAGGGTCTTACGAAAAGGCACCGGCGGGCTGCGGGGATGAAAAGAAAGGGCTCGACCTGGTGAAGATCGCCCGTGGTGTCGGGCGTCCGACACGGGCCAACTGCGGGTCTTGTCATTTTTGCGGCGGCGGTGGGGACGCCATCAAGCACGGCAATCTGAGCGAGGCCCTCATCGATCCTCCCCGGGAGTTGGATGTCCACATGGGCGGGTTGGATTTCGCCTGCCAGGACTGCCACACCACGAACGGGCATCGTATTGCGGGAGCCAGTATGACCACCTGTGTGAGCGAGGGGCGGGTGTCCTGCACGGATTGCCATGACGAAAGGCCTCATGCCACCGACCGGCACGCAGTCCAGAAAACGCTGAACGATCACTGTGATGCCATCGCCTGTGAGACCTGCCACATCCCGACGTTTGCGAAGGCCAAGCCGACGCTGCTTTTCTGGAACTGGGCCCTCGCAGGAAGGGATACCAAGGAACTGGAGAACTCGCCCTATTGCATCACCACCCAGCACCGCAAAAAGGGCCTCTTCATCAAGAAGGCGAACGTTGCGCCGGCCTATGCATGGTACAACGGCCGACACGAGCGCTACCGCATGGGGGAGCGGGTCGATGTGACCGGAACGACATACCTCAACCCTCCTGCAGGGGGCATCCAGGATCCCGAGGCGAAGATCACCCCTTTCAAGATCCACACGGGCGTTCAGCCAGCCGACGCGACATTCCAGTACCTGCTCGTTCCGGAGCTGTGGGGCGGATACTGGGAGCATTTCGATTGGGAAAGGGCCATCCGGTCCGGGATGAAAGAGGCGGAATTGCCTTACAGCGGGAAGTCTACGTTCGTGACGACCGTCATGCATTGGCGCTTGAACCACGGGGTGGCCCCCAAGGAGCAGGCATTGGGATGCATGGACTGCCACGGTGCAAAGGCGTTGATGGACTTCGAGGCTCTTGGATACCCGGGGGATCCCGCTGTTGCAGGCGGACGATTGGTCTCCGGCCCTGAGGGTCCAAAGGAGCGGAAACGTCCATGACCCGCGGACAGGGTCCATCGTCCGGCGGAAGAAGGGAGGAGCGGAATGAAAATGCTCAAATGCATGATTCTTGCGGCCGTCGTCGCGTTGTGGGCCGGCCTGCTCGAACCGGCGGAAGCCGGGGAATCGCCCAAGGGGGAATCCCTGCACGTCGGCGTTCTGAGCGGCCCGAGGTCCATGAATTTCCTTGGGGCGACCGACGTCTGGTCCAGGAAAGTCCTGCGGCTGATCCACATGCCGCTTTACATCAGAGACCCCCGCGACGGGTCGGTTCTTCCCTGGATTGCGGAACGGAAGCCGGAATCCGATCCAAAAGGCACCATCGTAACGGTCAGGCTCAAGGAGGCGCACTGGGATGACGGCACCCCGGTCTCGAGCGATGACCTGCTCTATACCTGGGAGGTGATCCGACGATTCAATGTCCCCGGTCACGTGGAGCACTGGCAGATGGTGGAGCGCGTGGAGGCGCTCGATCCGCGTACGATCCGGTTTATCCTCAAGGAGCCCAGCGCCGCCTTTTTCAACGAGACCCTTTTGACGCCGTTCCTTCAGAAGAAGGCGTGGGCGCCGCTGATCCAGCCGTTGGAAGGAACGGAGAATGCCGTCCGGCGTTTGACCGGTTTGAAGCCGGACAGGGTGCCTAGCAGCGGCCCTTTCAGCATCGTGAACGATCCCTCGCACGATTTCGTGTTGATGAAGCGCAATCCACACTTCTTTGCACAAGGGGAATGTATTGCCGGGATGCAGGTCGGCCCCTATGTCGATTGGGTGGTTTTCCACGTTTACCGGAACGTAGGGGAGGCGCTCGCGGCCTTGAAGAATGGTGAAATCGACTTTTATGCCGGGGATGTCTGCGAAGAATCTGTAAAGGAGTTGAAGAACGAACCGGGGCTTCAGTTCTTCCGTACCGACCGCAGGGGATATGATTATCTGGGTTTCAATCTACGGCGCCCTCCATACAATGACCGTGCTTTTCGGCAGGCTGTGGCTGCGCTGATTGACCGGGAGGCTATGATCGACAAGGCGTTCGCGGGGGATGTCGCGCCTGCAAGGAGCGTCATACCGCCGCACAATGCCTTCTGGTGCGATGCGCAGCTGCAACTGCCGGGTGACGGCCTTGCCGATGATGACGCGCGGCTCGATGATGCCAGGGAATCGCTCCGGAAGGCGGGGTATACCTGGGAGAAAAATTCGCTGGTGCTGCCGACGGGAGACAAGATGCCTCCGATGGAGCTGCTGACGACTCCGGCAGGCTGCCGCCCCGACCGGTTCGCGGCGGCGCTGCTGCTGAAAAAATGGCTGGCCCGGCTGGGAATTCCGGTCACAATCCGGATGCTGGCGCTCCAGGATCTCTTGAAGGCCCTTTCCGCCGGTGAATTCGATGTCTACCTGATGGGGTGGACCAATCTCTCCGACGAGCCGGCTTATCTGAATACCTTCTTCCACAGCCGCGAGGCCCGGCTGGGGGGTAAGAATTACCCGGGGTTCAAGAACGCCGAATTCGATCGCCTGGCGGAATCGGCGCAGAGGCAAGTCGATCCGTTGAATAGGAAAGAACACGTCGTTGGGATGCAGCGGCTGATCGCACAGGAATTGCCGTATATCCCGCTTTATTCGAAGAAGAAGATCGATGCAGTGAGGATTGACCGGCTGATGGGATGGGTGCCTCAGCCGGGCGGTGTCGGAAACCTCTGGTCTTTTCTGATGCTGAGACCTGCCAAGGAGTGAGAGTCGGTGCATGAGATGAAGAGGATAAATGGAAGGCGATGATTTCAGGTGGTGAGGCGGCCGCCTGGATCGCTGCGGGGTGAATCTGTTTCGATTCAGCATCGCTCGTGATGGCTGCAAAAGCCTCCAATCAGGAGAGGGGATTTGGTTGCCGACCGGGTTGGACCATTCGTATCCATATCGTTCACAACAGGAGAAAAGGGGTATGACGAGAAAAATGGCTGTTTTGCTGGTGGTTTGTGTCCTTTTCGTGCTTTCTTCGGCGGCCATGGCTTATAACCAGAATCCGAACTTGAACTACGGCAACACCAACATCATCGACGCAATGCTCCCGCCGCCCGGGGTTTACATGAGCAACTACATGATCGTGTACACTGCTGACGAGTTCAAGGACGGCAAGGGCGACAGTTTTCCGATGAACAACGAGTTGGATCTGGTCGTATATGCCCCGCAGTTCATCTGGGTCTCGAAAAAGGAACTGCCGCCTGGCCTCAGATGGGGGGCGCAGGCGCTGTGGCCTATGTTCGGGTTCGATGTCCATTCGGATCTGGGCATCGATTCGGGCGGCGGCATTCTCGGGGACCCATGCGTCGGCCCGTTTATCGGGAGTGCGATTCCGCTGGGGACTGACTTCGTTTTCCATTGGTTTTTCGAGTTTGACGTTTATTTTCCGATCGGTGCATACGACAAGAACAAGGCGGTCAACCCCAGTGCAAACTACTGGACTTTTGAACCGTGGGTTACGATGACGCTTCAGATGCCATACGGCTTCACATTCAGCACCCGGCAGCATCTGACATTCAACACCAAAAACGACGAGTATGTAAATCCAGGTATAACCGGTGATTTAAACGATCACGACCTTGAAGCGGGAGACCTCTGGCACTTCAACTATGCGCTGATGAAAACGGTGGATTTCATCAGCCCCAATCTGCGTTTCGGGGTGGCCGGGTATTACGGTCAGCAGTTCGACGAAGACAAAGTCGATGGAATCGAACTGCAGGACTCCGAGGAGAAGGTCTTTGCCATCGGCCCCGCGCTGCACTATATTCACAAAGGCATGATTTTCAGCCTGAAGACTTACTTTGAAAGCGAAGTCGAAAACCGGCCGGAAGGCGAAAAAATCGTCTTCCGTGTGATCATTCCTTTTTAGCGGTCAAACCGCAGGGGTTGCCGAATAACGGCGATTTCCTGTCCGGGAGCCATTTCCCAGGTTTCGTCAATCCCCTGATCGGGAAAGGACATCCTCCCCGCCCATCGATCTGCCCCGGGGCGGGGCCGCATTTTTAAGATCTCCCGAGCGCCCAGCCTCGATCTGACCCTGTAGTGCCCCGGAAATCATCACTCGATAACGCCCGGCCTCCATTCCTGAAGTCAGTGCATTGCACCCCGCCGCGCAGTGAGCGGCGGCGGCCGATGCCGTGACCGGTCGCGCCGGGACCGTCACCGCAACGGTGGCTTTCGCGGAAGCGGAGTATCCAGCAAACGGCGGTGTATTGGAGGGATCAACGAATGTTCAAAAATAAACAGGTGTAAATATATTTTTTTGACATCTCTAGATTGAGCGGCGGCTGCCAGGCCGTGGCTTTTTGGGTTAATTATTTTTTATAACAACACATTATATCGCATTCCCTCCTGTAATAATGCCTTCCCTTTCGGGACTGAACCCGGCGGCATCCCTCTTGCTATTTGATTAAGGCGAAAGCTTCGTGAACGAAATCCACGGCGGCGGGTCCGGCTTGTGCTCAGGGCGGTAGCGGATCTCCAAGATTTCGCCGGATTCCGGCCGAGGCTGCTCTAAACCAAAGAAGGACAGATGGAGGGATTCTATGATGGAAAAGGGAGTTGGCGAAGGCAGGAAGGATCGGGTGCTGATCACGTTGGCGTGCGGTACCAACAACCCCAATCGCTCGGTGCGGGCGCTCCACCTCGCGCAGGTCGCCCACAAAATGGGAAGGCAGGTCGCGGTGTTTCTCATGGACGAGGCCGTTTATATCGCGCGAAAAGGCATTATGGACAATCTGCGGGCGCCGACAGGGGATATAGCCGACGATATCGTGGCGTATCTGCAGGACTTCGATGTGCCCATCTATGCCTGCGCGCCCTGCGCCCAATCCAGGCAGATCAAAGAGGAAGATCTGCTCGAAGGGATCAGCATGGCTCCGGCCACGCGCCTTTTCGAATTGGCCGAGGGAGCGACGGTCATTTCGCTCTGATCGATCGGGTGCCTCCGTTGAAAGGCATCCGAAATTGAATGAAAACCCATTCTATCAGAAGGTTGAAGGGGAGGACGAGAGGGATGAAGAGGAGAAATCGAATGTTATGGCGGGTGGCCTGTTTCGGGTGGATTCTTTGCTGCTTCGCGGCGACGGCCTCGGCGGAGATCGGAGAGATGTCGCCCAAGAGCAAGGATATCGAAATCGATTTTTTCGGGAGCCTGAAGATGTATCCCACCTTCATGGACAACCTCGATTTCAACAAGATCGACACGACGCGAGACTACATCCTGGATGAAAACGGTCCGATGGCCGATTTCGGGATCCGCAACGAAATACGGCTCGGATGGCTCGGGAAGGGCAAGAATTGGGATTTCATGATCATTCTGGAAGGCGATTTTACGCTGAACAAGGAGAACGCCGACCGCGGGGCGGACTCCTCCACTCCGGTGGACAGCGGAATGACCGGCGAGGATTTCGGGGTCGAAAAACTCAACGTGAGTTATGACTTCGGCCCAGTGGCCGTTCATACGGGCTGGAACACCCAGCAACTGGACATCAACACCGGCGGTTTGGTCTACGGGGATGATCACCCCTACATCAGCTTGACGGGCAAGATCGGCCCGGACTTCAGATGGCAAGCCCTGTTTCTGAGCATCTTCGACAAGATCGAAAACATGGATAAGGGGAAGGCAATCGGTCCCCTCGATGCGGATAGCCTCGACTGGCGTGTCTACGGACTCAAGAGCGTTTACCAGATGGGACCCTTGGCGATTTCCCCCTTCTACGCCTTCAGTGACAACAACAAGGACACCCAGTATGCGCAGGTGCATTACCTTGGGGCGGAGATGTACGGGAAGGTGGGCCGGTTCACCCCGCGATTCGAAGTGGTTTGGGCGACAGGAGACACCCATGCGGACGAACATGGCCGCGCTTATGACATCAATGCGTTCGCCGCTTACGGGTCAGTGGATTTCGAGGTGGATCCGAGGTTTATTCCCTACGCCGGCTTCAAATGGGAGCAGGGGGACGACGATCCGACGGACCAGGACATCGACGCCTTCAACTCGATCGGTGACATCGCGCGGTATACACCTACCTTCGGGATGGAGAACGCGTTTCTCTACCGGCTTGTGCCGACCCTGGGTACGCACCTCTACAGCGGCAACTTCAACTGGCTGCCCAAAGTGCTGGGAGTGGCCCAAACGCCAGGATACGGCGGCATCAGCAACAGTTCCTCAGGTGATGCGCCGGGTCTCCTGATGCTGGGTGCCGGTGCCAAGGGGGCCTTCGGGGCGCTTTCCTATAAGGCCCAGGCCATGTATCTCATGTTCGATACCTCCGACGGGCTGCAAACACTGCTCGGTCGTCCCATAGACGACGAGGTTGGGCTTGAGTTCGACTTCCTTCTCACCTATAATTTCAACAAGCATTTCAGCATCGGCAACTGTTTCACAGTCTTCAGGCCAGGGCAGGCCGTTCAGGATATCTGGGACCCGATCACGGGGAACGGCAACGACGAAACGGCCATCATAAACACGATCGAGTTCATCTGGGTGTGGTAAGGATCGGCCGGCTGAACCCGTGAAGCTTCACCGCCCCCCGGCATTCGATAAACGGCGCGAGGGGCGGTTTTTCCGCTGCTGATCGGTCTGCATCCTGAACTTCACCCGCAACGCAGGAGGCTTTCCATCGATGAGATCTTGCAAGGGGTGTTGGATACCGCTGACGGTCTTAGGTTTGGTTTCTCTGGCGGTGATGCCTGCCCGCGGGGAGACGAAGCAGAACCCTTTTCCTTCTTTGGTCAGCTTCCTGGATGAATATGTCGGAATCCCCTTCCGTACTGTCGGCCGTGTGAAAGAGGCGGGAGACGATCGTCTTCTCATCGAGAAAGGGGCTGTGCCCTTGAAGGTGGGAGAATGGCTGTGCATCTCGAAAGAGGATCCGGATCGCTCCCCGGCTCTGAAGGCCCCGGCGGCGTGGGTCGTCCTCGAGACGGTGTCGCCTGAAACAGCTCTGGTACGCGTCGTGGATGCCCCGGGTGCGCCGCTTTCGCCCGGAGACCGTGTGGTTACACCGCCTCCACCCCGAATCCAAGTCCGCGGCGATGTCCTGCGGCCCGGCGGTGCTCCCTTTTTCGATGGGCTGGTGCAGGAACTCCTTTCCAAGGGTTACTATCTGGATATGCATGCGGACGGCCGCGAGGGTCCCCCCGCGCAACGCCACGATCTGAAACTGGAACTGATGCGCGGGGAGGGGGTCCTCATCTGTAGGCTCAGCACGGTCGAGGAAGGCCGGGTCATCTTCTACAGGACGGCGCAGGAGTTCTCGAGCGGCGGGTCGATCTACCCTGGCGGGGCCCAGGGGGCCGCGCAGCCTGAAGCAATGAGTCGCTCCTCCTCCGGTGATGCCCCTGCCGAGTCGTCGGCGCCATCGTTTCAGCATTCCAAACCTGCCCGAAGCCTGGAGCACTTCCGGCTGCAGGAGCCTGCAAGCCGGGTCGCCGCCTGCCGGCTCGAGGCGGAGGGAGCGATCCTGTTCGCCTGTCTGGGGGAGCGTGACCTGATCGTTTATCAGGCGGAGGACGGCGTTTTGAAAGCGGTCGGCCGATTACGGTATCCACATCCGGGGATCATTCCGCTGCATCTCCACGCCTGCGATCTTGATGCCGACGGTGGAGACGAACTGCTACTCACCATGACTCTGCCGGTCATGACCCTCGACAAGCAGGACAACCGGCTGATGTCGTCGATCGTGACCTTTCGCGACGGGGTGTTGACATCCGTCGCGGAGGAGCTCCCTTATTACCTGCGGGTGATTCAGGATGCGGCGGGGGGGCAAGCGGCGCTGGCACAGAAGGAAGGAGACTACCGTCAATACGATGGGCCGATCTACCGTCTGAAGTGGAACGAAGCATCCGGCGCGCCAGACATCACCGAGCCCTATGCGCCGGCCGCAGGGGTTTATTCCCTCTATCAATTCAATCCGGCTCCGGGGGCGGAAAACCGGGTGATCATCCTCGAAAAGGACGGCAGCCTGCACGGATATGTAACACCTGAAGAACGCCTGGCTGCATTCGGAGAGGTCGGGTTGGGGAATTACGAGGTCACCACCTATCCGCTCAAGTTGGAGGAGGACATCTTTATAGGAGGATTCGACCGCAGGGCCCACGACGACGTCTATACGGCCCGAAGGTTCGAGATGCGGAAGGACTTCGACGGGCAGGTGTTCACGATCAGCAAAGGGCGGAGAGGGATGCTTGCCGGTTTTGCCGAAAAGCTCGTAGCCGGACGGCGCGATTACGATCAGTTGGTGGCGGTCAAGTGGCTTGGCGACCGGATCCGGCAGACGTGGGAATCCGATCAGTACGAAAAAGACCTGATCGATTTTACCTTTCTGAAGGATCCTGGCCGAATCCTGATCCTCTACCAGGATGCGGACGGGTGCGCGCTGGAGGCGGTGAACTGAGGATTTTCGAGCTTCTACCAGGGGATGCCTTGGCATCGCTCTGACCTCCTGAGGACTGGATCCGGGCCCTCACCCAGCCTGGATTCAGTTTTTTTGTGCGGGCTTTTTGGGATCCAGAGAAGAATGCCGGCGGCGCGGCCGACGGTTGAGGAACGAAGCGTTCATGAAGTGCCCGGAGTGTCAATTTGAAAATGCCGACGACGCGCGGCTCTGCACCCGCTGTGGAAAGGCGCTTCCGCGCCGCTGCGAGCGATGCGGGGCCGAAGTGCCGGGGGAATTCGCCTACTGCGGAAGGTGCGGGGCGCCGCTGGGCTCGCCTGCATCGAACAGCCGCAATGCAGACCGGCAGACGTCCGGCTATACCCCTCCCTTTCTTATGGAAAAGATCCTCAGGGGACACTATCTGAAGGAGGGGGAGAGAAAGCGCGTCTCCGTCCTTTTCGCTGACATAGCGAATTTTACCGGGATTTCGGAACAGCTCGATCCTGAGGATGTCCACCAGATTATGGATGGGTGCTTCGAGATCCTGGGAAAGGCCATCCATGGGGCGGGGGGCACCATCAATCAGTATACGGGCGACGGCGTCATGGCCCTGTTCGGCGCGCCGGTCGCCTATGAGGATCACAGCCGGCAGGCTTGCCGCGCGGCGCTGGCGGTCCAGCGCGCCCTGGAGCCCTACGGGCGGCGGCTCGAAGATCGCCACGGGATCGTCTTCAGAATGCGCATCGGCATTCACACCGGACTGGTGGTGGTGGCGGCCATCGGGGACTATCTCAGGCTGGACTACACCGCTCTGGGAGACACGACGAACCTGGCCGCAAGGCTGCAGTCGCTCGCGCCGCCCGGGGGGATCCTCGTTTCGGAGCGGGTTTGGGAGAGTGTTCAGCCTTATTTCCGATTCCTGGACAGGGGGTTCCTGGACGTCAAAGGCAAGTCCGAAAGCGTGCGTGCCTTCCAACTCCTGGGCGAATCGGAGGAGCCGGAGGGCGTTTCATCGGATATGGAGGAGACCCCTTTTCTCGATCGCAAGAAAGAGATGGAACTTCTGGATGCGTCTTTTGTCGAGGCGTGCAAGGGCGGGCCGCGTTTGATGCTCGTGACCGGCGAAGCCGGCGTCGGCAAGTCGCGTCTTCTGAATGTTTATTGCCGTGCTAAGGAGACGGAAGGCGTATTGGTTTTAAGGGGCGGGTGCCGGCCGTATGGGGAGACGGCTGCCTTTCACTCTTTGATGGCGGCTTTCAGAGGCTATTTCAGGCTTTCCGGGCAGGAGTCCGAGGGGGAACTGGAGAGACTGCTGGATGAACGGGTGAGCGATGAAGCCGTGAGGCGGCGGCTGCGCGATGTTGTGGCGCGCTTCTGGACGATTCAACGGGTGGAGGGGGAGTCGGAGACCGCTCTGGCTGGAAGGAAACGGATCCTTTTCAGGGAGATACAGGCTGTGCTCGTGGCCGCTGCAGCCCGCAGACCGCTGATCCTTTTCATCGACAACATGCAGTGGGTCGACGGCACCACGCGCGAGTTTCTGACCTTTCTTGCACAGTCCAGGGAACACTCGCCGATCCTGGTGATCTGTGCCGGGCGTTCCGCCCCCGTTCCCTGGATGACGATGCTGGTCAGACACTCGATCCATCTCGCGCCGCTTTCCGACCGCGATGCGAAGGATCTGCTGGTTTCGGTCCTCAAGACCCGTCTTCTGGAGGAGCGGCTTACCAGGGACCTGGTTTCCAAGGCAGGTGGAAACCCTTTGTTCGTGGTCGAAATGGGCCGTACTCTGCTGCGGCGGCACCTGATGGTCTGCGGGCCCGACCGCTGTGTCCTGAAGCTGCCGGTCGATGCGATCGATATTCCGGACAACATCCACGGCGTCCTGGCAGCTCGACTGGATGCCCTCTCGGGTGGGCTGAAGTGGACGGTCCAGGCGGCCTCCGTGATCGGGCATGATTTTTCGCGCGGCATGCTCAAGGCGGTTGGGCAGGAAGGAGCCGACCTCGACGATCGCCTCGCGGCGCTCGAAAAAGAGGGCATCGTCGAAAGGTTGAACAGGCTGGGAGATTCCGAAGATGCCGCCTTCCGCTTCATTCATCCGATGATGTGGGAGGTGGCCTACCACACCCTTCTGCGTCGGGAGCGCGTCCATCTGCACCGGCTGGCGGGGGAAGCCCTGGAGAACGTGCCTGCACAGGACCCTGCCGGCCGGATAGGGAAGATGGCCTACCACTTCTATTACGCCGGTGTCTGGGACAAAGCGCTCACTTACACGCTCAAGGCCGGAAGGCAGGCGCGCTATGCTTACGCCTGCCATGAAGCGCTCGCCTCGCTCGAACGCTCCCTCGACATCCTGAGGCGGGCCCGCTTCGAAACCCCGCCGGTCAAGACCGCCGAGATCTTCCATTGGAAAGGCCGGATGCATTATTGCGTAGGGCAGATGGAAGAGGCTCACGGCGCCTTCGAGAGGATGCGTAATGAAGCTCAGCGGACCGGCGACCGCTTCCTGGAGACGACAGCCCTTTTCCGGCTGGGCTGGATTTCCTTTTATCTCCACCGTCCACGTTCGGCCGAGAAGTTTCTGCTCGCGACCATCGAGGCGGGCCGGAAGGGCGGATGGCCCCTCCTGGTTCTGAAGGCTCGAAGTTTCCTGGGGTTTGTCTATGCGGTGCTGGGCAGACTCGAAAAGGCGCGTCCGCTGTTGCTGAAGGCGCGCGAAGACAGTGATCGGGAACAGGATTTAGAGGCGCGGGCGTGGGCGGCGGCCCACCTCGTGCAGTATTACAACTGGACCGGCGACTATCAGGCGGCGCTTGAACTGAACGAATCCCTGGCAGCCTTCAACGAAAAGATCAAGAGCCCCTATTTCAGAATCCTGTCTCTTTTCCGGAGCGGATTGATCCACGGGGCCCTGGGGAATCTGGACAAGAGCAGGAGTTCTCTGCTTTCGGGGTTGAAAAGCCTGGAGGAGGGCGACGGCCGCTTCTGGAGGCCGCGATTCATGAACACCCTCGGCTGGGTCCATGCAGAGGGGGGTGAGCTGAAAGAGGCCTTGGATCTGAACACCGAGGCCTGGAAGGATGCTCTGGTGACAGGCGATCCCGAGACGATTTACAACGCCCGGATCAACATGGGGGAGAACCTGCTGCAGATGGGCGATCTCGGCGCTGCCCGGGAGATCCTCGACGAGGTCTGGAGCGAACTGCGCAAGCCGGGTATCTCTTATACGCGCTGGCGCTACAAGACGCGGCTCCTGATCGGGCTCGGCGAGCTTTACGGAAGGCTTGGTGAACAGAAGGAGGCTGCCGGGCATGTCGCTCAGGCGCTCCGGATGGCCAAAAAAACCGGGGCGCGGCGCCACCAGGCCCGGGCGCTTCTGGTGAGGGGGACGCTGCTTTGCGGATCGCGCCGTAAGGCCGCTGCGAAATCGCTTCGAGAGGCCCTGGAACTGGCGTCGAAAATGGGCGCGGTCTTGCTCGAAGAGCGGATTCGGGAGGCCATGGCCGAAAAGTGTCCCGCCGGTTAGCGGTGGGACTGAGCACGCGCAGCGTGTGAAGAAAAATCCTCATTTCCGGATTGGAAACCGGGTTCTACCGGGAAATTATTTCCGGATGGGAACTGTTATGAAACGGGCTCCTGTCAAATGAAAAGTTCTGAAAAGGGCTCTTATTAAATCGACGCCGCTTTACGGGGCCTTGGCTAGAATGGGCCCTGCGATGTGAAGGCTGCTCGGATGGGCGGGGCTGGCAGGGGATGAACTGGAGGCAGCAAATGGTGGTTTTTGGAAAGGCCGTCTTAGGCCTGTGATCGAAGGTGTGCGTTTGCAGCATCGAGGGGGCTCTCCGTTCAATTCTGCTCAAAAATCTTGCAATGCCGGCAAATGCAGCGGAGAATCGGGAGGCCGATCGCTCAAGGGGCCTGATGAGCCGGTGCGGCCGTCTGCCGGGGGGACGTCTGTCCCATATATCCGCCGGTGCATCTGTTCATGCGACATGATGGAGTTTTGAGGCCGCTGTTCGAACGGCGACGGCGCCCATGACAGCCTGCGCGGTGTTCAGCGGAACCGCAGGAGGGTGAAACAGGGCAGACCGCTGTTGCGGGGGTGCAAGAGGGGGTTTCGGCCTCCCCGCTTGTGCGGTGCATGGCCCAGAGAAGCAGAGGGAGGGATTTTTGATGAGATTCGTGGTCATTGGCGGGGATGCGGCCGGCATGAGCGCCGCAAGCCGGGCCAAGCGGCAGGTCCCCGATCTAGAGGTGATCGTGCTCGAGCAGACGTCGGACGTGTCCTTTTCGGCCTGAGGCATCCCCTACAATCTGGCGGAGCCAGAGCGCGGGATAGAAGAGTTGGTGGTGCGGGAGGCCCACGTCTTCCGGGAGAAGCAAGGGATCGATCTGCGGACCGGGCATCGGGTGGAACGTATCGACCCGGCAAAGAGGCGGGTGGCAGGCGTACGATCGGACGGCGGCCGGTTTGAAGTCGACTACGACAAGCTCCTGCTGGCGACCGGCGCATCACCGATCGTCCCCGACCTGCCGGGGTTCGATCTGCCCGGCGTCATGGTGCTCAAGACTCTGGATGACGGGCGCAAGCTCAAGCGCTTCTTGGGGGGACAGCATGTTGAAAGGGCGTTGATCGTCGGCATGGGATACATCGCCCTCGAGATATGCGAGACCCTGCGGACCCTGGGGATCGACACCGCCATGGTGAAGCCGCGGCCGGCCTTCCTGCCCTGGGCGCATCGCAAACTGGCGGAGCGGGTTCAGAGGGAGGTGGAAGAAAACGGAGTGCGCCTCATTCTGGGGCAGGAGGTCCTCCGCATCGAGGCAGAAGGCGGGGCGCTGCGGGCCCACTGCACAGAGGAGGTCGTCGACGTCGATCTCGTGCTGGTGGCCATCGGCGTGAAGCCCTGCAGCGAGCTTGCAGCCGAGGCCGGGCTGGAACTCGGCCCGGGGGAGGCCATCGCCGTCGACCGCAGCATGCGGACGTCCGCCCCGGACATCTATGCCGCCGGAGACTGCGCGGACGCCTACCATGTGGTCACCGGGGAAAAGACCTGGATCCCCCTGGCGCTCCGGGCCAACCGGGCGGGATGGGCTGTCGCCGACCATATCAGCGGGCAGAGGGTCTCCCTCGACGGGGTTGCCGGCACCTCCGTCTTCAAGGTGTTCGATATGCAGGTGGCGCGGACGGGTCTTACGGCCAGGGAGGCTTCCAAGGCGGGTTTCGATCCGGTCGAGGTGGCGATCGAGGCCTCTTCGCGGGCGCACAGCCATCCCGGTGCGTCCGCGCTGTTGGTTCAAATGGTGGGGGACCGCGCGTCCGGGCGGCTGCTCGGCGCTCAGATCGTAGGGCGTGAAGGGGCCGCGCATCGCATCAACGGGCCGGCGGTCGCGCTGCATCAGCAAATGACCGTGGCGGCCTACAGCCAGTGCGACCTGGCCTATGCGCCCCCGTTCGGTCCGACCTGGGACCCGACGCTCGTGTCGGCCAATCAGCTCCTCAAAAAACTCGAGGACGGTTGAACGGCCGATCTTCTATCGCTGCCCCGGCAACCGGGGCTACAATCCGGACCGCCCGCAGGCGATCGAGCCAGGATCCGGCGCCCGGCCCTTCGCCGAGGCGAAGGTCTGTGACCGCCACCCGTCCAATGATGCGGATCGGGTCGCGGGTCGCGTCGGGCTCGCGGTAGGCCCAAACGTTGTGGATTGCATACGCGCGCCCGTCGACGCTCCCGAGGTAGAGCATGATGTGGCCGCGCATGTAGAGGAGGGCGGCGCCGCCGACGGCGCCTGCGGCGATCAACTGCTCCTTTTCGGAGGCCGGGAGCGGCGCGTCGAACCCCTCCAGAGGTTCGCCCACCCGGGCTTGATCGGCTGAGTTGCGCGGCAGATGGACCCCTACCGTGGCGAAAATCTGTTGGATGAACCGTGAACAATCCTGCTCTCCGTCGAGCCCGCCCCAGCCGTAAGGTTCGTACAGCATCTCGAAGGCCTGCTGGATGACACGGCGAGCGGTGAAAGGAAGGGGGCCCGGATGCACCGCACTCGAGGGCACGAACCCCGCCAGGGCCTGCAGGCGGCCTGACGGGCGCCGGATCGGCAGAAGGACCGAGGCCATGTCCGGGTCCGCCCCGGTCGCCGGCAGCCTTGCTCCCATCCGCAGGTGTTCGTAGAAGGCCGTTCCTGACCGGTCGAGAAAAACATCGACCTTCGCGCGGCATGCGATCACCACGGCTTCCGGGCGTAGGAAGGACTCCCATTCCAGGGGGGTGCACAAGGCGATTCCAGAGGCTTCCACCCAGCCCGCGCAAAGCTCGGAGACCGCATAGAGCCAGCCGCCGCAACGGCTTTCGTGCAGCACGATCAGCGGGGTTCCGAGGTCGAGGGCGCTGTTTTGCAGCCGGTCGAACATCCGCCCCCCCGGCGAGCGAAAAAGGCCCGTGTGCGTGGGCAGAACCCTCTGATCAACCAATTTTGCCGTTACACCATAGCGGGGCGTCACCCGCTCGGGGAGTTCCTCCAGGTTCATGGCCTTCTCGATCGACTCGAAAAACCCGGGCGGCGCTGCGGACCCGTCCGGGAGGTAAAAGATCCTGATCTGGTGTTTGCGAAGCGCGGTTTGGAGAGTCTTTCGAAGACGCGATCCGGGGTAGGGATCGGGAAACGATGTCAGGTCTTCCGCCCCCTTCAACTCGCTGCGTATGCGCCGGTTGAAGGCCTCGATCTCGGGGGGCGTCAGGATAACGGCATCCGGAGAGGGATGCCGTGCAATCCAGAACCCCGCTGTCTTCATGGTGCGCTCGACGCCGGGCAGGGGGTAGTCTGCCGCCGGGTGCAGCCCTTCCGGCTTCGCGCAGGCGGCGAAGAAACCCGCCATGCAGATCCCCGCGAGGAGCCCGAGGATGGTAAAGAGGCGCGGTCCGGGTCCCGCCGGAGCGCCAATGCGCCTCCATCCGGCGGAGGGGGCTGCGTATCCGCCTCCGGAAACCCGCCTTAGGATGCTTCGGAAGAGAGCTTTTCTATGGGGAAGTCGTTGCCTCATGCAATGCCGGCCGATGTGCGAGCTGCGGTGGAGATTGGGCTGACGGTCAGGCCTTTCCCAGTTCGCGCGAACGGCTGCACGCGGCCTGGATGGCCTCGACGATGATGGCTTCCACCCCGTGTTCGTTCAGGACGTTCAACCCGGCCGCTGTGGTTCCGCCCGGCGAGGTGACCATCTCGCGCAGCCGGGCGAGGGGTTCCCGGGACGAAGCCGCCAACTGGGCCGCACCGGCGAAGGTCTGCACCACGAGGGCAAGGGCGGTCTCCTCGCTCAGGCCGGCGGCGCGTCCGCCCGCCACCATGGCCTCCATCAAACGGAACACGTAGCCGGGCCCGCTGCCTGAAAGGGCCGTGACGGCGTCCATCAGGTCCTCGGTCACGATGACGGTTTGTCCAACGGCCTGGAAGATCCGCTCCACCAGGTCCAGATGGTTTTGCCCGGCCCGGGGATTGCCTGCGATGGCGCTGATGCCGGCCTGGACCAGGGCGGGCGTGTTGGGCATGACGCGGACGATTGGAAGGTCTCTGGCGAGCAGGGTCTGGATGAGGCGCAGCGGAATGCCGGCTGCGATGGAGACGACCAGTTGCCCCTCCCTGACCACCGGCTGGATCTCGGTGAGCACGTCACGGATGTTCTGAGGCTTGACGGCGAGCACGAAAAGGTCGCTTCTCTGGACGACCTCCCGGTTGCCGGCGCACCGCTGGACCGCAAAGGCTTCAGCCGCCGCGTCGAGGCAGCCGGCCGCCTTGTCGAAGACGCAGATCCTTTCCGGCGGAAGGATGCGGGCCCCGGTCAGGCCCTTGATCAGTGCACGGGCCATGTTTCCGGTGCCGATGAAACCGAGCGTCAGATCTTGAAGCATTCGTTGTTCCTCCCTGGAATGAGCCGGTTCCACGGCTCATGGCGAAACCTGCCTAGGCTGGACGGACAGGGATCAAGGATCCCTGTAAGGATTCTGCCGGCTCCGCCGGCCAAGCCCGGCAGCGGGCCCGAGGCCGTCGGCGGCCGGGTTTCCCCGGTCGACAGACCGTTTCAGACATACCACTTTGCGGAGCGGATGGGCAAACCGAAAATCGTTGCGCTGCTCGTGAAATAATGAACATGATTACGCTTGACCCTGTTTTCTTTTTGTGATAGGCAAAGTCCTGCTTAAATACCAAGACCTTTAAGCAGAATCCTGCCGGAGATGCCTATCAGGTTCTGGGAAGTTTGCAATCCGGCAGCAGGGTGCCGCTTCCCGGTTTCGCGCGCTCGCCTTCATCCCTTTGGGCCGGGTTCCGCTTCGGCTGAGATCCTGGAAACGAGACATGGTGCGGAAACGACCCGCCGGTTGTATCAGTCGCCTCACGGATCGACGCAGAGGCGGGCTTCAAAGACTGGTTTTTCGCTTTAAACCGAGGGGTTGTGTGCAGGACGACGGCGCGGACAAGATGTCCTGGAGGTCCGGAGTCTTTGAGCGGCGCCGATTTGGCGGCTCCGAGGGGGATTACCGGGGCGGGGCCGCGAAGGTCCGACCGGCGGATTCGTGTGAATGGACAAGGGTTGGTTTTTTGAAGGACTAGGAACATTAACGTGAGAAGGAGGATTGCAAAAGATGGCTTATGATGCGGTAAACATGGCTGACTGGCAGATTTCCGAAGCCGCGGAAAAGAACATGCCGACTCCCGAGGAGTGGCAGGAAAAACTGGGCTTGCAGAAGGATGAGATGCTTCCCATGGGAAGGCTCGCCAAGCTGGACTTCCTGAAAGTCATCGACAGGCTGAAGGACAAGCCCGATGGAAAGTACATCGAAGTGACGGCCATCACCCCGACGCCGCTGGGTGAAGGCAAGAGCACCACCTCGTGCGGGTTGATGGAAGGCCTCGGCAAGAGGGGTGTGAATGTCGGTGGCGCCCTCAGACAGCCCTCCGGCGGCCCCACCATGAACGTCAAAGGCACGGCGGCAGGCGGCGGCAATTCCCTCCTGATCCCCATGACCGAGTTTTCGCTGGGTTTGACGGGTGACATCAACGACATCATGAACGCCCACAACCTGGCGATGGTGGCCATGACCGCCCGTATGCAGCACGAGCGGAACTACAACGACGAGCAGTTGAAGCGGCTGACCGGGATGCGCCGCCTGGACATCGACCCCACCCGCGTCGAAATGGGCTGGATCATGGACTTCTGCGCCCAGTCGCTCAGGAACATCGTGATCGGCCTTGGCGGGCGTCAGGACGGTTATACCATGCAGTCGAAGTTCGGCATCGCCGTCGGCTCCGAGTGTATGGCGATCCTGGCCGTCATCCGCGATCTGGCCGATCTGAAAGAGCGTTTGAACAACATCACCGTGGCCTTCGACAAGAGCGGCAAGCCGGTGACCACCGGCGACCTCGAAGTCGGCAATGCCATGACGGCCTTCATGCGCAACACCATCAATCCGACCCTGATGTGCACCGCCGAGTACAACCCCTGCATGGTGCATGCCGGCCCCTTCGCCAACATCGCCGTCGGGCAGTCCTCCATCATCGCCGACCGCGTCGGCCTCAAACTCTTCGATTACCATGTGACCGAGAGCGGGTTCGCGGCCGATATCGGATTCGAGAAATTCTGGAACGTCAAGTGCCGTTTCAGCGGCCTGAAGCCGCACGTTTCGGTTCTGACCACCACCATCCGCGCCCTCAAGATGCACGGCGGCGGCCCCAGGGTCGTCCCCGGCATCGCCCTGCCCGAAGAGTACACCAAGGAGAACCTCGAACTGGTCGAGAAGGGCTGCGAGAATATGATCCACATGATCGGCGTGATCCGGAAGTCCGGCATCAACCCGGTCGTCTGCATCAACCGGTTCTATACGGATACGGACGCTGAGTGCGCCCTGGTCCGGAAGGCCGCAGAGGCGGCCGGCGCCCGCTGCGCCGAGTCCAAGCACTGGGAAAAGGGCGGCGAAGGCGCGCTGGAGTTTGCCGATGCCGTCATCGACGCCTGCAACGAAGAGAACGAGTTCAAGTTCCTGTATCCGACCGAGATGAAGCTGCGCGACCGCGTCAACCTGATCGCCAGGGAAGTCTACGGCGCCGACGGTGTTTCCTGGGCCCCCGAGGCCGAGGCCAAGGCCAAGATGCTCGAGAGCGATCCGAAGTATGCGGATTTCGCCACCATGATGGTCAAGACCCACTTGAGCCTGAGCCACGATCCGACGGTCAAGGGTGTGCCGAAGGGCTGGTCCCTCCCGATCCGCGACGTCCTCATCTACTCGGGCGCCAAGTTCCTCTGCCCCTGCGCCGGCACCATCAGCCTGATGCCTGGCACGGGTTCGAACCCGGCCTTCCGCCGCATCGACGTCGACACGAAGACCGGGAAGGTCTCCGGCCTGTTCTAAAAAGCGGGTTTCAAGCGTACGAAAAAAGGGGCTTCGGCCCCTTTTTTCGTGTTCAGCCGGTATCCGCTTCCATCATGCCCCTGCAGCAGCCGGCTGCTACCCATCCGGAAGCCCCTCGCTCTCACAGGCGGCGGTGCAGTCCATCCAACCAAGGGTGTAGATGGCGTTGCAGATGACCTCGCATCTTCGCAGCCGATCTTTCATCGGGGCTGAAAAGGCTCGATCCCCTGTTCTCTGAAGTCGCGGGAGCAGTCTGCGGCAGACGACCTATGGACCGCCCCCCAGGTTTGGCGGGAACGGCGACGTGGGCGCCACGGACCGCACGGTTGGTTCCTCCCGGTCCCCGGACAGCCTTGTGGTGGTGGCGTGAAGCGTTTCGCAGCCTCTGAGCGCGAAATCGGAGTTATCGCCCCTTGACAAAAAGGATTTGCGACTTAAATATTCTTCATAAATTCGCCCGTTTGCGAGTCCCGGGATCGCGAACGGGCCAAGGGTGGAAATGGGCAGGACAAAGATTTACTAAGGAGTTTCCAATCCGGAAATGAGGATTTTTCTTCACACCCTGCGGGTGCTCAGTCCCACCGCTTCGCGGCGGGTCCCGGTTTGGCCAATATCAAGGAAATCAAGCGTT
>NZ_AULM01000032.1 GCF_000422285.1 Desulfatiglans anilini DSM 4660 | reverse complement strand
TGTTTTTCGGGGTAAAGGGTGCTGCTACATCCTTTACCCCAATTGTTTTCTATGACCGCTTCCGCCCTATTCCCAAAGCCAGAATAATTCGACATCCGACCCCCTCTAGTCAAGCGTTTGTGAAAAATACGGCCCCTTCCCGACAGCATATTCTGCCAACCAACAAGGGGCCTGGCCCGGATCGTTGTGTCATCTTCCAGGAGGATGCCTTGTTTCCCTGGTTGACGGTGGGAGAGAACATCGCCTTCGGTCTGAAAGGGCGGAAGCAGTCCCGTAAGGCCAGGGCTGAAGAGATGAGCCGTTTCCTGAATCTGGTCGGGTTGAACGAGTTCAGGGATTATCTCCCCCACGAGATCTCCGGCGGCATGAAACAAAGGGTGGCACTGGCCAGGGTGCTTATCCTGAGGCCTGAAGTGCTGCTGATGGACGAGCCGTTCGCCGCTTTGGACGCCCAAAGCCGGGAAGAGATGCAGTGCCTCCTCTTGATGCTGTGGCAGGAACTGGGCCACACGATCCTTTTTGTAACGCACGATGTCGGCGAGGCGGTGATGCTGGCGGACAGGATCCTCCTCATGAGCAAGAATCCCGGTCGAATCCGCGAAGAGATCTCGGTGAGTCTGCCGCGGCCGCGGGAGAGAGAAGGCGCGGCCTTCGCAGGCCTCAGTCGAAGGCTGCACGAGGCGCTTCGGGGTTAGCCGTTTGTGCGGAATCGTTTCTTGAAGGGCAAAAAAATATCGGGACTTTCCGGTATCGCTGCCGTCTCGGGAACTTCACCAGGCAAATCGAACAGGTCTCATCCCTCTCCTGCAAAGACTATTCGCTTGTTCCTCATTCGATTTAGGATCATCAGAAATAGATGATCAGGCAGATTCCAGGTTTTTCCTTTCCCTGAAAGTCATGCAACAATAGAAGGAGGGAGCTGTGGGAAGAAGCCGTGAAAGGGGCTTGTAAATCACCGGTTGGTATTCTCAAAAGGGGAGAGGAATGTTTAGACATCGCTTTTTAAGGCCAAAAAAGTGCTTTTAAGGTTCTAAAAGTGCCTTTTTTTGGAATCTTTCGTATGTTGTTCAATGGGTTATCTAGGTCCGACCCGAAGTAGACCCTCGCCTGCCGATGGCGTAGGCGCCGCCCTTTCCGACGAAGGGCAGGACGAGCATCCAGGGAAGCGTGAGGCGGGACGGGTCGCGGAACTGGTTCAGGCCGATGGTCATCTGTTCGTGGCCTTTCGTGGGCTGGGGTTTGTACGTTCCACAAAGGCGGTCCCACCACGGAAGGTTGAAGCCGAAGTTGGCGTTGGTTTCATTGGGGAAGACCGAGTGGTGGACGCGGTGCATATCCGGGGTGACCACCAGAAGCCGTAGCACACGGTCGACCCCGAGCGGGATGAAAAGATTGGCATGGTTGAACATGGCCATCCCGTTGAGGATGATCTCGAAGATGATGACCCCCACCGGAGGGGCCCCGAGAATGACGATGGCCCCCGCCTTGATCCCTAGGGAAATGAGTATCTCGATGGGATGAAAGCGGTTGCCGGTGGTCAGATCGTAGTCCATGTCCGCGTGGTGCATCATGTGCAGGCGCCAAAGGACCGGGACCGCGTGAAACATGACGTGCTGCAGGTAGATGACGAAGTCCAGAACGATGATGGTCAGCACCACCTCCAGCCAGAAGGGCCACTGGAGATAATGGAAGATCCCCCAGCCCTGGAGTCCGACCCATATAGAGATTCCGACCGCCCCGGCGGGGAAAACGACCCTCAACAAGGCGGTGCTGATGAAGACGATGCCGATGTTTCCGATCCAGCGGGATGTCTTGGAGGTGGTCAGGGTGCGCCGAGGTGCGAGCAGTTCCGCCAGGGCCACAGTCGAAAAGATCCCGGCGAAAAAGGCCATTCGGATGACGGGTTCATGGGCGGTTATGAATTCGGTCATTTGTTCGGCTCCTTGCTGATACCGCGTGCGGGTCAGGGGTCCAAAAAAACCAGCTCTGCAGGCCTTTATATCAAATGAGGTCAACCAAAACGAGCGCATATTCGAGTCAGCTGCTATGCCGTATCGAAGCGCGGTCCTTTTTCATGAGCCTCAGTTGATCCATTGTAAGGGTTATCTGGCATGAAGCAAGGTGCTCTTCATCTTTTGATCTTTGCGCGATACCCTGAACCGGGCAGGGTCAAGACCCGCCTGATTCCGGCGCTGACGCCGCAGACGGCCGCCAGGCTTCACCGCCGGATGACCGAGGCCGTCGTGAAAATGGCGCGGGCTGCCTCCCGTGGGGAAATGCCGGTCACCGTTTGGTATACCGGCGCAAGGCGGAGGGATTTCCGGGCCTGGCTCGGGACCGATGTCGGTTTCGCGGAGCAGGCCTCAGGGGATTGCGATCTCGGCGCCCGCATGCTCGGCGCCTTCGAAGCGGCCTTTCAGAGTGGAGCCGGGGCGGTGATCGGCGTCGGTTCCGATATCCCGGGCCTGACCTCCGAGATCCTCGAACAGGCTGTCGAGGGTCTGCGATGGAACGATACGGCAGTGGGCCGTGCCGCTGACGGCGGGTACTACCTTATCGGGATGAAGTCGATGCATACCCCGCTCTTTGAGGGCATCGACTGGGGAACGGGCCGGGTCTATGCCCAAACGAGCGAAAAGATCCGACGCCTCGGGTTGAGTGTGGCAGAGTTGCTGCCGCTGCGGGATGTGGATCGGCCCGAGGACTTGGATGTGGTTCGACACGATCCTCGTTTCTCGGATGTCTTTTCGGGAAAATCGCTGGTCTCCGTCGTGATTCCAACCTTGGAGGAATCCGGTGCGATCCGGCGCCTCCTCGAATGGCTCGCACGAGCGGGGGTGGGGATCGAACGCATCGTGGTCGACGGCGGGAGCCGCGACCGGACCCGCGAGATAGCCGCGCGGGAGGGGGCGCACGTGTTGACGGTGTCCGGAGGGCGGGCTTTGCAGTTGAACGGCGGGGCTGCTTTTGCCCGTGGAAGATTCCTGCTCTTTCTCCATGCCGACACCGTCCCGCCTGGCGGGTGCGCCGAGGCGATATGCGCCGCCCTGGATCGCCCGGCGACGGTGGCAGGGGCCTTCCGTTTCAAGACCGACGATCCGAGGGCCGTGATGCGCCTGGTGGAACGGGTGACGCACATCCGGTCCGCGCTTTTGCAGATGCCTTACGGCGACCAGGGGATCTTCATGGAGAAGCGGGTCTTCGAGGAGGTTGGGGGCTTCAGGCCCATGCCGATCATGGAGGATTTCGAACTGGTTCGGCGCCTCCGCAGGCGAGGCAGGATCGTAACGCTCCGTGAGGCGGCGCTCACGTCGGCGCGGCGCTGGAAGACCCTCGGCGTCCTGCGCACGACCCTCGTCAACCAGCTCATGATCGCGGGCTTTCTGGCCGGTGTGCCGGTCCAGAGGCTGCAACGCTTCTACACGGGGTTGCGCTGAGAAGAAATCCGCCGGCCTCGAGGCTTTCGCCCGGCTGCATGTCGCATCCCGAGCAGATGATGCCGCAGGGCGCCATCAGGCCCCTGTCTTCCTTCCGGATTTCACTCAAATGATAACTCCATGGACAGCCCCTTCGAATAAAGGTTATGCGGTTGACTGGATGTGAAGGATGCGGATAGATTCGTTCAGCCTTTGCGGTCCTTGACATATTTTCGGTATTCCTTCAGCAGGGCGTAGGCGTAGTCCCTGCGCGCGCGTTCGGCGGTGGGGATGTAGTTCTTTTCCTTTTCGAGCCTTTCCATGATCTGCTCGGCGACCCGCTCGCTGGGCTCGAATCCTTGCGCAAGGAGGTCGGCCATGATCGCGTCCAGGCCCACGACGCCGACCTGGGTGTCATCGGGGAACTTGAGGATGCGCCGGCCAACTGCCGGTTGGGGAACGATTCACCCGTCCCCTCAGCCATTCTCATCATGATGTGAGGCAGACGTCGTATTCTGCGTCGGCAGGATATCCTTGTTCTGCGGAAAATCATCTTGTCGACCCATGATCACACCTCTTTCCGATTCATTTTTTGATCCAGGACTTGACGTCCTCTTTGCTGGGGATCTTGCCGACCGATTTCACTTCACCGTCCACGACGACAGCCGGTGTGACAAAGACGCCGTAGCGGGCGATCTTCATGGCGTCGGTGACCTTTTCGATTTGAGCGGGGACGCCGGCTTCCTCAATCGCCTGTTGGACGATTTCTTCCGTCTGGCGGCATTTCGGGCAGCCTGGGCCCAGGACTTTGATTTCCATCTGGGAATCCTCCTTTTTTTCAATCTGCAAGGGTCTGTTGAACGATTCGATGCGCTGCTTCGATGATCAGGGCTCCGGGGATCGCTTCGTAAATCCGGCCGCCGTGCACGATGGTCCTGCACATGGCGGGCATCCCCAGCAGGTCGCCGCAGGATGTGCAGCAGTTCGAGGCGCTGTGTGCGCCCGGCAGCAGCAGTTCGAGCGGCTGGCCGTTCAGAAGGATGGTGTTGGACTCGGCGATGTCCTCCTCCGTCAGGGGGGTTTCGCGCAGTGTCACGCACCATCCGCGGGGCTCCAGTTCAGCGGCGAGCGCACGGTAGGCGGCGTGGACCGCCTCCCCGGTGTCGGAGCAGCGCTCGCACGTCCTGCCGCCTTTCAGGAGATGGCGCCACTCGATGTCGAGGCGCTTCATGACAGGGTCCTCCTATCCAAACGGGTCATCCGGCCAGCGTGCCGAAGAGCAGGCCGGCGATGGTCGACATGACCACAATGATAAGGCAAAAGACGGCCGTTTTTCGCACGCCCATCACGCTGCCGATGACCAGCATGTTGGGGAGGGAGAGCGCCGGTCCGGCCAGGAGCAGCGCCAGTGCGGGGCCTTTGCCCATCCCGGCCCCGAGGAGCCCTTGGAGGATCGGCACCTCCGTGAGGGTCGCAAAGTACATGAGGGCCCCTGCGACCGAGGCGATGAGATTGGCCGAGATCGAGTTGCCGCCGAGGAGCGTCTGGATCCACTGTTCAGGGATGAGTGCGGGGTGGCCGGGCCGTCCCAGCATAAAGCCCGCGACGAGGACTCCGCCGGCGAGCAGGGGGAAGATCTGCTTCATGAAGCCCCAGGTGGCTTCCACCCAGTTCCTGCACTCGGCGCGCGTGAACCAGAACTTCAGCATGAGGCCGAGGACGACGAGCAGCCCGATCGTGATGGTCCATTTGGCGGCGAAGAGGGCGGGCCAAAGCCCTGTCGATCCGGGGGCCGGCCTGGCAAAGGCCGCGAAAACGAGGATCAGCACCATGGTCCCGATGTAGAGCGCATCCTGGAGCAGGGTCCGTTCCTTCGCTTCGGGGTCAGGGAGGAAGATCTGCCCGGTGGCGCGGGCGGCATCATCTTTCCGGAAGATGAGGGCCATCAGCAGCCCGGTGATTACCGCGAAGAGCACAGCACCTATGGCCCGGGCCAGCCCGAGCTGCCAGCCCAGGATCTTTGCGGTCAGCGTAATGGCGAGGACGTTGATAGCGGGCCCGGAATAGAGAAAGGCGGTGGCCGGGCCGATGCCTGCGCCCCGCGTGTAGATACCGGCGAAAAGCGGCAGGACCGTGCAGGAGCAGACGGCCAGGATGGTCCCCGACACGGAGGCTACGGAGTAGGAGAGGATCTTGCTGGCCTGTGCGCCGAAATATTTGAGCACGGAGGCCTGCGAGACGAAGACCGCGATGGCCCCGGCAATGAAGAAGGCTGGAATGAGGCAGGTGAGGACATGCTCGCGGGCATACTCCTGCAGCATCATGAACGCCTCGAGCCCGGATTGCCGGATGATGGGATGCCCCCATGGCACGTAATAGGCGGCCAGGAAAGTGCTGATGATCAACAGGAACTTGGTGCGCTCTTTCATCGGTCAACGTCCTCGATGCTATAGTAAAGGCGGCTGTCGGTGGATTCGTGGTTTTCCAGTGAACATAACTTAATCGCTGGTTCGCCATCTAACGATGTGGAAAGTTCAAAAAAAATCACACGCCGCAGATGTTTTCCCTGCGGATTTCCGGCAGCCGCGTAATCAACTCCGTGATTTCAGGATCTTCTTCCAGCCACTGTTCGAGATTCCGGAGCATGCGGCTTGCAAAGGGGTTCGGTGTTTCATCGAGCAGACGGTAATTGACCCACAGCCCGTCCTTGCTCCATGTGACCAAGTCCGCCTCCTCCAGGATCCGCAAGTGTTTGCTGACAGTCGACTGCGCCAGGTTCAGCGCGACCCGAAGTTCGCATACGCACATGACCCGGTGCTGCAAAAGCTTGACGATCTTGACCCGGTTCGGGTCGGATAGGGCTTTCATCACCTTGATCAATGTCTTCATGATATCTCCATATCGTTAATTTAGAATATAGTCTTTGAGCTGGAGCGTGTCAAATAAAAAATCTGCATTCATCCCCACCGGCGGCCGGATTTCGAGTTCTGGCAAAACGGCGGCGCCTCGGCAACGCCGGAGTGAATGATCGGAGGGGTGACTTTGTGGGTGAAGAGTTGCTGCACCTCGCGAATGAAAGACAGAGGATGCAGATTGCTTCTCGATTCCAGGGTATTCAGGGTTGATTTTTTGGAAGGATGCATCTATTTGTTTGGCAATTTGGAGGTGAATTGTTTATAGGTATCCACGAAAAAGATTTGATGATGCCGCGTTGACCGTCTGCATGCAGGCCAGCGGGCGGGATGACGCCGCAAGTTGGTGAGAACTTTGTCTTGGCAAGGTAACCACTCAAGGTCGTTTGTCTTAATGAGCGTCGATGATTCATGGACACGCATGTGATTTTGGGAGTCGCCGGGTGCGGATCTCTGCAGGAGCGGCACGGATGTTTTGTTCTTGACGAGGGAGGCCGAATCGGAAAAGAAAGGGCTGAGCCTTTGTGATTTCTGGAATCCGGTTGCAGTTTCGTGTCGCAAGAGAGAGGAAACGGGGTTTTTAGCAGGCATGTTGAAGACGAGAGTGAGTGATGTTTTGGGAATTCGCTATCCCATCCTGCAGGGAGGGATGGCGTGGATTACGGGTTGGGAAATGGCTGCCGCTGTTTCGAAGGCCGGCGGATTGGGGACGATCGCCGCCGCTACCATGGAACCCGAGGAACTGGTCGATCACATACGGAAGATCAGAGAGGCCACTGTACTCCCCTTTGCAGTGAACATTCCGTTGAGGCTTCCGTCTTCCAAGAAGGCGGTCGAAATTGCGATCGAAGAGCGGGTCCCGGTCGTCGTCTCTTCGGCCGGGGATCCTGTCCAGTACACGGAGCGTTTCAAGGCTGCCGGAATCAGGATATTCCAGGTCGCGTTCACCCTCGAGATGATCAAACGGTGCAACGAGGCCGGGGTGGACGGCATCATCGCCATGGGCATGGAAGGGGGCGGAAACATCAGCCCTTCCGAGATCTCCACGTTGGTGCTGGTCCGCGAAGCGGCCCAGGCAACCGACTTGCCCCTGGTCGCGGCGGGGGGGATCGCCGACGGGAGGGGACTGGTTGCAGCGCTGGCCCTCGGGGCCGAAGGGATACAGATGGGAACCCGGTTTCTGGCGACCCGGGAGGCCACCCTCCACAAGAACTACAAGCAGGCCGTGTGCCAGGCTGTCGATTCGGATACGGCGGTCACGGGCAGGACCACGGGGCTCCAGTTCCGGGTCCTCAAGAACCAGTTGGTGCAAAGGGTCCTTCAGATGGAGATGGAGGGGAAGGACAAGCACGAGATCGACGGCTTCACCATTGGGTCCCTCCGGAAGGCCGCGGTTTCGGGCGATATGGAGTGGGGATCGGTGATGATGGGGCAGGTCGCCGGACTGGTCAAGCGTATACGTCCGATTGCGGAACTGCTTGATGAGATCATGGCGGAGGCCGAAGACGAGATCAGGCGCCTTTCTGGGTATGTCGCCTGAGAAGTTGGGAGGTTGGGGGCACCCGCTGCGCACGTGAGCGCTTCTGCTCGGTTTGTTGTTGTCATGGCCTGATGCTGAGCGAATGAAAATCCTCTTTTCGCGTGCATCATTTTTTGACAGAACCCCTTATCTGGTGCTTGTCCGGCAATGATTTCCGGATGCAATCCATTTTCCAATCGGGAAAAGAGGACTTTTTCTTCACACCCTTCGGGCGCTGCGTCCCAGCGCCGCGTGGCGGCCTCGGATTTCTTCACACGCTGCGCGTTCCCAGAGCGCCCGCTGGGCGGCAAGGTCCGGTTTTTCCAATTTTAGGGAAATCAATTGTTTGCGATGAAGCGACCTGTAGGTCGCCACACGAGCCATCGTGCCCATTGACGCCGAGATTGCCAGGAGAGGACCTTTCCGGATGGTAACTGGCTCCGACCCCGCCGTCTTTGCTCAGCTACATGCTTTTGGATCTGTTTTAAGCCCCAAAAGGTGCATTTAAGCACCTGGAAAGGGCTTTTTTATGACGTTTATCGCGTAATTGCAGATTGTTAGCTTGGTCCGACCCGCATTGACACACAGGAGGAACGATATGGGCTGGAAATGCTGCAAGGGTATGAAGTTCAAGGGGTTTTTGCTGATACTGCTTCCGATTGTCCTCATCATGGGGTATCAAGCGGCGGCCTATGCCTTGCCGGCCGGTTTCCAGGAGTTTTACCTGCCCCTGCCTACAGGGGATAACCGTAGCAGTCCTCCTTTCAATGGAACCTACTCCATTTTCAATGCGATCGAACCGCCCATCGCGGCCAGCCGCGGCATGCATTACGTGGTGGGGGTCACGGCCAGTGCCGACAACACGACGGTTTATTACGACCACTGGGAGAACGGGCTCGGCACCGGGACCGACTACGATGAAAAAGTGCAGTTGAACAAGGGGGATGTTCATTATTTTCAAAACAGCAACATCCCCGTGCCGCGGGGGACAAACCAATATTACGACGGGGGAGACCGTATCTTCGTTTCCGGCAGCCTCCTGCAACTGGTCGTTTCCACCTGGACCATGGATGAGGGCACTGTTTTTACCGATGCCTGGGAGATTTATCCCCTGCAAGCCTGGGAAAGGGACTATGTCATCCCGGTGGGACAGGATCTTGCCGCCGCGCCGAAGAGCTATCGGGATTTCACCTATGTCTACGCCCTGATCATGTCGGCAAGCGACAGCAACGACATTGAAATCAGGAACTCCGCAGGCTCACTCCTGGCGAATTTCACGCTCGACCGGGGCAGGACTTACATCCACCAGGTGTTGACCGCCGGCACGATAGTCAGTGGCACCCAGCCGGTTCAGGTGCAACTCATGACAGGACGCCGCGACACCAGCGGGTGGGAGATGCGCGGCTTTACGATGATGCCCAGTTCCTTCTGGAGTTCGAGCTATTACTGGTCGCCGGTCCCCAGTTGGCGAAGCGGTGACACCGATATTTTCCTCTATAACCCCAGTGACTCCTCTTCTATCACCGTGGATTATGAGGATCGGACCGGAACCGGTTCCTTCGAAATCCCGGCAGGGGAAACACGGAGCTACAGGAGCGGTGCCGGACGCCTGGTGCCGCAAAACTCGGGGGTGCATCTACGTTCCAGCAGCGGTACCTTCTGGGGAATCGTCTCGGCCGACACCGGCTCCGCCACGTGGGATTGGGGGTGCAGCCTCATCCCTGAGAATTTTCTGGGGACGGACAACTATGTGAGTTGGGCCCCCGGGACGTCCAACCTCTCGGGCAACGGATCACCGGTTTTTGTCAGCGCCCTCGAAGACAACACCCGGGTCTTCGTGGATTTCGGACCCAATGACGGCGTTTTCGACCTGATCTTCAACCTTGACAAGCTTCAAGTGTACCAGGTCTTCGCGCCGGCCGCCGCGCCTTTCAACAACGACAATACGGGCATGCACATCGTCAGCAACAAACCCGTCTCCATTGCCTGGGGGGAAAGTCCGGACAGGGCTGCCACAGGCAATCCGTATTTGGATATGGGCTACACGACTTTGCCGCTGCCCGTCGAATGGATCGACGTGGCCCTGGAGGTGCAGAAGAGCGCTTCACCCAGTTCGATTGCCGTCGACGGGGAATCGACATTCACCGTGATCATCTCCGTTCCCTGGGATGCAGGGTCGGATGTTGTATTGGAGCAAGTCGAGGATGTCCTACCGCCGGGTTGGAAGTGTGTGGTGGGCAGCTGCAGCGCAAATATCGGGGAGCCCGACGATATAAGTGGAAATATAACGACAGGTTACACGCTCAAGTGGTTCGTGGACTGGACGATTGAGCCGGGGGGATCCGAGACCTTCACATTTCGAGGAAAGGCAACCTCAGCAGCGGATACCACCAACCCCAACCGGAATGTAGCCACTGCGACGGGGACGGCCCTCGATGCAACGCTGACGGCCGATGATGACGCCTTTGTGGATGTTACGGCGTTGGGTCCGGCTGTCATCACCGCTGAAAAGACCTGGAGCCTGTATCATGATCTGAACAACGACGGCGAGGTCAATCCAGGGGACCTTCTGCGCTATGTCATCAGGGTGGGCAATACGGGCCAGAGCGCTGCGGCCGATGTGGTGATTACAGATGATGCGCTTGACAGCGACACCTCCCTGGTGACCGGCTCGGTGGCTGTTTCCCAATGCCCGAGTTGCACAGTGAACAAAGGAAACACGGCGGGAGATGAGGAAGTAGATGTCTCGATTGGCGACCTGGTGCCCGGAGCGACCGTCGAGATTTGGTTCGTGGTCGCCGTGTCTGGCATCGAAGGGTTCGATGAGGTCGTAAACAGCGGAAAGGTCACGGCAGGGGGCGGCATTTCCGAGGGTTTTTCGGCAACGACCCCTGTGGTTATTCCGCCGCCGGTGCTTACGATCACCAAGTCGGCACCGGCGGAGGTGGTTGTCGATCCGTCCGGAACGGGAACGATTATTCAATACACCGGCACCTTGACCAATACCACACAGACCCCGGCCCACAATGTCGTCCTGGTCGATACGCTTCCAGACGGTGTGAGCTTTGTCACTTCGAGCCACAGCGCTGTGTATGATTCCGTCGCGAATACGGTTACTTGGAATCTTGGGACGCTTGGGCCGGGTGCCTCCATACCGGGTTGGCTCGATGTGAAGGTGGCTCCGGGCGTTTTGAATGAAACCCTGCTGCGAAATCGCTTCGAGGTCAGGTGGGAGGACTTCGACGGGGATCCGCTGGGCCCTGCCTCGGCGGAGGCGGAAACGATGGTCTATACCCACCCGCAGTTGACAATCGAGAAGGCAGGCCCGGCGACGGCGATTCACGATGAGCAGTTCAGCTACACCATCACGATCCGCAACATCGGGGATTCCCCTGCCTTCCAGGTCTCCCTGGAGGATACGCTCCCGGCAGGGCTTTCTTATGTAGGTTCGAGTCCTGCAGGAAACTTTACGGCCGGTCCCCCGGGCAAGGTCGTCTGGACCGACCTGGGCGGCATGCAGGCAAGCGGTGTCAAGACCGTGGTCGTGACTGTCGCCGTCGATGATGATGTTCCTAATGGCACGGCTCTGAGGGATACGGTGAATGCAAGCTGGAAGGACGGCCTTGAAAATTCCTACGGCCCTGTCGGAGACACGGCGGAGACGATCGTTTATACGGCGCCTATCCTCACCATCACGAAATCAGGCCCGGCCGAGGCGGTGGTGGGAGACCTGATCACCTTTACGGGGATTCTCGTCAATGTGGGCGGCAGCGACGCATTCAACGTGCGCCTGGTGGATCAGCTCCCTGCGGGGATGACTTTTGTCAGTTCCAGTCAGAACGCCGTTTACAATGTGGAGAGCAACACGGTGACCTGGGAGATCGGCACAGTCCCTGCGGGAACCTCCATCCAGGGATGGCTGACCGTAAAAATCTCCGATCAGCTGGTCAATGCCACGCTCCTGACGAACACCTTCACCGTCTCGGGCAAAGACGCCGCGGAAAACGACATCCCGGAGGCGACGGCCTCCACGGATACCACGGTCTACACACACCCATTCCTGGCAGTCGACAAGACCGGTCCGGCGCAGGCCTACCCAGGGCAAAACATCAGCTACACGATCAAGGTGAGCAACATCGGCGGTACGGCTGCCTATGATGTCATCCTTATGGACAGCCTGCCTGCGGAGTTGATCTACCAAAGCTCGAACCCCGGGGGCAGTCATTCGGACGGTCTGGTGATTTGGCAGCTGGAGACCATCGAGCCCGGAGGGGAGCGTATCGTCGTTGTAACCGTGAAGGTTGCGGATGACATCGAGAACAACACGCCGCTCAAAGACACGGCCAGCGTTGTTTGGAAGAACGCGGCTGAGCAGGGTTTCGGGCCAGTCGCCGGAACTGCGGACACAGTCGTCTACACGCTTTCCAGGCTTCAAATCACCAAGTCGGGCCCTGCCGAGGCGGAAGTGAATTCCTTGATCACCTACACCGGGGTGCTCGCCAATATCGGAGGGACAGTGGCGAAAAACGTCGTTCTCGTCGATCAGCTGCCCCCAGGAGTGAGCTTCGTCAGTTCGAGCCAGAACGCCCTGTATGATGCGGTGGCAAACACGGTGACCTGGAATCTGGGCGACATCGGCGCTGGGGTGAGCCTGCCGGGCTGGCTGACGGTGCGCATTGCAGGCGATCTGGCCAACGCATCCGTTCTGACCGATGTGTTCTCCGCAACAGGTCAGGATCCCCTGGGCAATCCGATACCCGAAGCGACGGCGACGGCTGAGACCACCGTTTACACCCACCCGCTTCTGGGGATCGACAAGACTGGTCCGGCCCAGGCCTATCCAGGGCAAAACATCGAATATACAATAACGGTGACCAATATCGGCGGTACGGCTGCCAATGAGGTCGTGGTCATGGATAGTCTGCCTTCGGGGTTGATCTACCAGGGCTCGAACCCCGAGGGCAGCCATTCGGGCGGCTTTGTGACCTGGCAGTTGGGGGCTATCGAGCCTGGAGGGGACCGTACCGTCGTCGTAACGGTGAAGGTGGCCGATGACGCGCAAAACAACACCCAACTGAGGGATACGGCCAGCGCTGCCTGGAAGAATGCAGCCGGCGAACATTTTGGGCCGGTTACCGCGAGTGCTGACACCAGGATCTTCACACGGCCGCAGCTCTCTGTTTCCAAGACAGGTGCAGGGCAGGCCTACCCAGGCGAAGAGCTCGCCTTCGGGATCGAGGTTTGCAATGTCGGAGGTGTGAGGGCAGAAGGGGTTGAAGTCGTGGATTCCATGCCCGCGTGCTTCACTTACCAGAGCTCTTCCCCTGAGGGTGCAGTTCAGAACGGAACCGTGCTTTGGGACCTGGGGGCCATCGAGCCAGGCCAATGCGAGACGATTTCCATCACCGTCTTGGCGAAGGAGGACGCCACCGACGGAACCTACACCAACCTGGTGCTGGCTAGTTGGCAGGATCCGGACGAGAACGACTACGGTCCGGTAAGCGGGGGCAGCGACACCCTCCTGCAGACCTTTCCCTCCCTCAGCATCCAGAAGAGCGGACCGGCGGTCGCTTACACCGGGCAGATCGTCGCGTACACGATCGAGGTCACCAATCAGGGCGGAACTCCTGCTGTAGATGTCCTGGTGTCGGACAGCCTGCCCAGCGGTCTGACCTATTTGGATTCCAATCCGGCGGGGAGTCATGCTGCAGGGCTGGTGACCTTTGATCTGGGGACCATCGAGGCGGGCGGCAGCAGGACAATCACGCTGAGGGCGACCGTAGACTTAGATGTCTCGGACAGCGCCCTGCTCATCGATACAGCGAGCGCCGGTTGGAAAAACGAGGAAGGACAAGCATTCGGTCCCGCAACGGCTCAAGCCGGGACAAGAGTTTACCTCTGTCCTGACGTTGTCTTCGCTCCCTCTTCGAACAGTCTGAAGAGCGGGAGAGTAGATCAGCACTATAGCCAAACGATTACCGCCGCCGGTGGAGTGGGACCTTACGATATTGAGTTTGCCGGCGGAGAGGTGCCGGATGGGCTCGCTATCGATATCCAACCGGGGAAAATCATCCTGTCAGGGATCCCGGCTGCTGCGGGCACCTGGAGCTTTGCGATCATCGCGAAAGATGAAGGGTTTCAGGACGGCGCAGGGTGCTCGATCATCCAAGAATACAGCGTTACGATTTTTGAGGCTGTCAAGCCGGTTCCCGTGTTGTCGGAGTTGGGTATGGTGTTGGCGGTTTTCCTGACGGGGGTGATGGGCTTCCTCGCTTTGCGGAGGCGGAAACGGGAGCAGCACGGATTCTCCTTTTAGCGTGTTCTTGAGGGAAAAGCGACGGCTGGTCTCGAAATCCAGCTGTCGTTTTTTTTTGCTCTCAAGAAATACGGCCGTCGTTTTTATTCCTCTCAAGCACGCATCGGTTCGAAAAGCGAAGGGCGAGGTGACGGCCTAGGATCGGCTTTTTCCCGAGGAAGACGAGCGGTGGCGGAGGCATGGAGTGATTTCCGAGGGAGAAACGGAAGATTTCCGGGGTGATGGAGCGTCAAGCAGCGTGTATTTGCAAACGGGGATTGCAAACAGGGGCGCACCCGATGATTGCTTCTGGATGGATAACGGCTAATCGGTGGCCGCACCGCGCTGACTGGCATATGGGAAGATGACGATGCGCATGACGCCATGCATGGAACCTCAAAACCGGCTGGATCTGATTGGATTTTCCATTTTGACCCTAAAAAGGTGCGTTTAAGCTGTAGAAAGGCGAATTTTTATAGGGCTTATTGATTGCTTTCAGCTGCTTGGCTTGGTCCGACCCCAATTTCAACCGATCCCACTACTACTGATTTTGACCCCAAAAAGGGGGTTTTAAGGCCCAAAAAGGACCGATTTTAGCGTCTTTATCTTTTAATTGTAAATACTTATCTTGGTCCGACCCCACCGCACCACCGCCTAGGGATTTGTAGAGGGTGATGTAGGAGGTGAGGAGGAGGGCGCGGGTTTGGGCGACGTTGAGCTCGGCGGGGAAGAGCTGGGATTCGGCGTCGAGGACGGTGAGATAGGGGGTGTAGCCGCCGTCGTACTGCATGCGGGCGAGACGGGCGTATTCGCGGAGGGCGGCGGCGAGGGACTCGCGGGCCTGGAGTTCGTTGGAGAGCTTGCGGCGCGAGACGAGGGCGTTTTCGGTGTCCTTGAAGGCGTTCAGGATGGTGTCGCGGTAGGTCTCGAGCGAGGCGAGACGGGCCGCTTCGGCCTGCTTGACCTGGCCTTTGATGGCGCCCGCGGTGAAGATCGGGCCGGTGACGGAGCCCGAGTAGCTCCAGGTTTTGGAGGAACCCTGGAAGAGGTCCGAAAGCTCCGAGCTCTCGAAGCCGAATGCGCCGGTGAGCGAGATGGTCGGGAAATAGAGGGCCTTGGCGGCGCCGATGCGGGCGTTGGCGGCGATCAGGTTCTGTTCGGCCTGGGCCAGGTCCGGACGGCGTTCGAGCAGCTCGGAGGGGAGTCCGGCGGGGACGGCGGGCAGGGCCATTTCCAGGATGGAGCGCCCCCGGTCGATGCCCCCGGGGTTCCGCCCTAGGAGGATCGACAGGGCGTTTTCCGTCTGTGCGACCTGTGATTCGATCTGGGGGATGGCGGCCGCGGCCGTCTGGTACTGCGAGCGGGCCTGTTCGACGATCAGCCTGGAGACCTGCCCGTGACGGTGCTGCAGTTCGAAGAGTTCGACGGACTCCCCGTAGGCCTCTAGGGTGCGGCGGGCGATGGCGAGCTGCTCATCGAGGCCGCGGAGCTGGATGTAGCTTTCGGCGACGGCCGACACGAGCGAGAGGATCACGCCTCGATAGGCTTCTTCCGAGGCGAACAGATCGGCCCGCGCGGCCTCCGACAGGCGGCGGATGCGCCCCCAGAGGTCGATCTCCCAAGAGGCGCCGGCGAAGACCTGGAACGAATCGCTGGGGTTTTCGATGAGGGAGGAGAGGGGGCTCGTGCCGAATCCGCTCGTCCGTGCGCGGCCGGCGGCGGCGCCGTAGTCGGCCTGCGGGAAGAGCGGGGAGCGGACCTGCATGAGCACCGCGGCCGCCTGCTCGATGTTGGCCGCCGCGGCCTTGAGGGTGTGGTTGTTTGTGAGGGCCTCGCCGATCAGGGCTGTCAGAACCGGGTCCTCGAAGCTCTTCCACCATTCGGTATCGGCGGTCTGCTTCGCATCGGCCTCTGCGTAGCGGAAGGACGGCGGGACGTCCAGTTCCGGGCGATGGTAATCGGGGCCGGTCATGCAGCCGGCCAGGAGGAGCAGAAGGAAGAGAAGAGCGAGGCGGCGCATGTCAGTTCACCTCCGGGTGCCGGTCCTCGGGCGCAGCAGGCGCGGCCGGGGGCGGCGGGGGGGTGTGTTTTCCTTTGGAGCGTTCGCTCCAGCGGTCGAACAGGTAGAAGAAGAGCGGTACATAGAGCATCGCCAAAGTGGCCTCTCCGATCATGCCGCCCATGATGCCGGTGCCGATCGAGTGCCGGGCGTTGGCCCCGGCGCCTGTGGCGACCGCCAGGGGGAGCACCCCGAAGATGAAGGCGAGGGAGGTCATGATGATCGGCCGCAGCCGCTCCTCGCCCGCCTTGATGGTGGCCTCCATGACCGACAGCCCCTGCCTGCGCAGCTCCACGGCGAAGGTGACCCGCAGGACTGCGTTCTTTGCGCCCAGCCCGATCAGCACCAGCAGCCCGATCTGGAAATAGACGTTGTTCTCGAGCCCGCGCATCCAGTTGAACGCCAGGGCCCCGAGGACGCCGAAGGGGACGGCCGTCATGACCGAACCGGGGAGGGTCCAGGACTCGAATTGCGCGGCGAGGACCAGGAAAACGATGATCAGGCCGAAGGCGAAGGCGGCCGTCGACGTCCCGCCGGATTGTTTCTCTTCGTAAGCCATGCCCGACCAGGCGTAGTTGTACCCTTCCGGAAGGACCTCCGCCGCGACCTGCTCCATGGCGGCGATCGCATCTCCGGAGCTGTACCCTGGTGCCGCCGACCCCGTGACCTGGGCGGCCGGGAAGCCGTTGAAATGAGGCACCATGTCAGGCCCGCTCACGTAGCGGGCCGTCACGACGGCCGAGAGCGGGATCATCTCGCCGTTGTGGGAGCGCGTGTAGATCCGGGTGATGTCCGCGGGCTCGCGCCGGAAAGGGGCGTCGGATTGGAGCACGACGTTCCAGACCCGGCTGTACTGGTTGAACTGGCTGACGGTGATGGAGCCGAACTGGGCCTGGAGGGCGCTGTACACATCCTCCACCGGCAGACCGAGCAGCATCGACTTCTCCCGGTCGACCTCGGCCTTCAACTGCTGGGAGGCGGCGCGGAAGGTGGTGTTCAGCCCGGAGAGCTCCGGCCGCTGGCGCGCCTTGGCCAGGAAGTCCTGGGTGATCTGGTAGAGCCGGGCCGGATCGCCCGACCCCTTGTCCTGTACCCAGAACTCGAACCCGCCCGTGGTGCCGATGCCGGGGATGGCCGGCGGCGGGATGGGGATGAACCGGCCGGTGTCGATTGCCTGCGCCTGGGCGTAGGCGGATTGGAGGACCGCGCGGGCGTTCTCCTTGCGCGCGCGGTCGATCGACGAGTACCGCTCCTCGAAGTCCTCCAGGGACACGAAAAAGGTGGCCGCATTGGGCTTGTACTGGCCGTCGATCAGGCTGTAGCCGTTGATGGCGCTGCGGACGGCGACGGCCGGGTCCTTGCTGAAGATCGCATCGATCCGGCTGGAGGTCTCGACGGTCCGCTCGAGGCTGGCGGCATCGGGCATCATCACCAGGCCCATCAGGTAGCCCTGGTCCTCGTTGGGGACGAAGCTCGTTGGCGTAGTTCGGAAGAGGTGCACGAGCACGCCCATGAACACGGCGAGCAGGATGAAGGCGACGGTCATGCGTTTGATCATGAGGACCACCGCGTCGCCGAAGGCCAGGGTGAACCGGTCGAAGAGGCGGTTGAACCAGGCGAAGGGGCCGCGGCGGGGCGGCGACGAGTGCTTGAGCATGAGCCCGCACATCGCCGGCGTGAGCGTGAGGGCGACGAACCCGGAGAGGGCCACCGAGATCACGATGGTGATGGCGAACTGCTTGTAGAGCTGCCCGGTGGTGCCGGGCAGGAACGCGGCCGGGATGAAGACGGAGGCCATCACCAGCACCACGGCGATGAGGGAGGTGCCGATCTCTTCCATGGCCCGGATGGTCGCCTCCTTGGGCGCCAGGTTGTTCTTGGTCATATTCCGCTCGACGTTTTCGACGACGACGATGGCGTCGTCGACGACCATCCCGATGGCGAGGACGATGCCGAAGAGCGTCAGGAGATTGATCGAAAAACCCAGGGCGAGCATCCCGGGAAAGGTGCCGATGAGCGCCACGAAGATCGCCACGGTGCAGATGATCGTGGCGCGGAAGCTCTGGAGGAAGAGGTAGACGACCAGGACGACCAGGAAAATCGCCTCGAAGAGGGTGTGGATGACCTCCTTGATGGACAGGCGCACGAAATCGGTCGTATCGAGCGCGATCAGGTAGTCGATGCCCTCAGGGAGCGTGCGCTTCATGTCCTGGAGCGTCTTGCGGACGGCCTTGGAGACCTCGAGTCCGTTGGCTCCCGGCTGTTGGTAGACGGCGATGAAGGTCGCGGGCTTCCCGTTCAAGCGGTTGTCATCGATATAGAGTCTGCGCCCGACCTCCGCACGGGCGACGTCCTTGAGGCGCACGATCGCGCTGCCCTCCTGCCCCGCGCGCAGGATGATGTTCTCGTATTCGGCAGGGGTCACGAAGGGGGCCTCGGTCACCACCGGGAAGGTCAACTGCACCGGTCCGTCCGTGGGCTGCTGGCCTACCTGGCCTGCCCCGAAAAGGGCATTTTGTTTGGCCACTGCGTTCTGGATGTCGGAGGTGGTGATCCCGAGGGAGGCCATCCGGTCCGGGTTCATCCAGATGCGCATGGCCTGGTCCGGGACGCCGAAGATCTGGGCCTGCCCGGCGCCGTTGACCCGCTTGATGGCATCGAGGATGTAGACGTTGGCGTAGTTGGTGACATACTCCGGGCTGTAGCGGCCCTCGTCGTCGGTGACCGCGACGATCATCAGCATGCTGGAGGATTTCTTCTGCACCGATACGCCGTACTGCACGACGGCCTCGGGCAGCTGGGGCATGGCGAGGTTCACCCGGTTCTGGACCTGCACTTCGGCCATGTCCGGGTCGGTGTCGAGGGTGAAATAGACGGTGATGGTCATCTGGCCCGTGCTGGAGCTGGTCGAGGTCATGTAGAGCATGTTGTCGACCCCGTTGATCTGGGCTTCGATGGGGGCCGCCACCGAGTCGCCGACCGTTTTGCTGTCGGCACCGGGGTAGGTGGTGGTCACCTGGATCTGGACCGGGGTGATGCTCGGATACTGGGAGACCGGCAGGGCGCTCATGGCCACCAGCCCGGCGATCACGATGATGAGGGAGACGACGGTCGCGAAGATGGGTCTTTCGATGAAGAATCTAGAGAACATGGGTGCCCCTCTCCGCTCAGCGGCCGCTTTCCGGTGGGTCGTTGTGGTCAACGGCCGGTTTTTCTGTGCCCTCCTGATCGATCGGGTGGTTGACCTTCAACAGGGCGCCCGGCCTGAGGGCGAGCATCCCGTCCACGATGACCCGGTCTCCAGGGTGCAGTCCTTCGGAGATGACCCACTGATCCCCGTGCCACTCACCGACGAGGACGGGGCGTGTCTCGGCCCTGTCATCCTTGCCTTGAATCCACACGAAGTGCCCCTTGGATGACTGTTGAACCGCGCGCTGGGGGACGAGGACCGCATTGGGCCGGATGGCCCCTTTCAGGCGGATGCGGACGTACTGGTTCGGGTGGAGCTCGCCGTCGGGGTTGTCGAAGGTGGCGCGGATCAGGAAGGTCCCCGTCTCGGGGTTGAAGGAAGGATCGGCGAAGGTCAGCCTGCCGGTAAGCGGATAGAGCGAGCCGTCGGCCAGGATGATCTCCGCGGTGTAGGCTTCGCCTTCGGGCTGGATGAGCCTCCCCTTGGCGATCTGGTCGCGCGAGCGCAGCCAGTCGTTTTCGGAGACGCTGAAGTTCACATAGATCGGCGAGAGCACCGTGACCGTGGTCAGCTGACTGTTGTTGAAGCTGAGATAGGTGCCGTCGGCCTGTTCGGCTGAACCTGTGATGCCGGTGACCGGCGAGGTGATAACGGTGTAGGAAAGGTCGAGCCGGGCCTGCTCGACGGTGGCCTTGGCCTGTTCGACGGCTGCGGCCGTAGACTGGTATTGGCCCGTCGCGTCATCCAGGTCCTTCTGAGAAAGGGCGTCGGCCGCGGCGAGCGGCTTGACGCGCGCGAGATTCCGGCGCGCCACCTCGTAGGCGGCCTGCTGGCGGGCGAGGGCGGCCTCGGCCTGCACAAGCTGCGCCTTGAAGGGCCTCTGATCCATCAGAAAGAGGGTTTCCCCCTCCTGGACGACGGCCCCTTCGATGTAGACCCGCTTCTCCAGAAAGCCGCTCACCCGCGCCTGGATGTTCACCTCGCGGGAGCTTTCCACCTGGGCGATGAATTCGAAGACGATGGGGACATCCTGCGTCTTCACCGTCGTTGCCACGACGTTCACCGGCTGTTCGGTGGTCTGGGCGCCTCCAGGCTCAGGTTTGTTGCAGCCCCACAGCATCCATAGGATCAGGAGCGGGACCAAAGCGGAACGAAAAAGCGGTGTCCTCCCTTTCCTGCAGGAAACGGGGGAAACTTCGAAGCGGGATGCGTTTTCCACCATCATCCTCCGTTGTGGGGGGCCCGTTGCAATGTCTTCGGGAAGGCAGGCGGTCTAATAAGAAAAGCTTTGGATAACCACGTAGATTTTCATCGGACCGATTTAGGAACAAAAATGGTCCGAAGGTCAAGAAAAAAGTGCGTTAGACGCTTGCCGGCTTCAAGATGGAAGCCTGTTTTCGCGTTTTCCGAGGAGGGGCGGGGAGCCGGAGAAGGAGTTCCGGGATCTGCCGGACGCGGCTTCGGCGCGCGGCAGATAGATTCTGAAGGGTGCGCCCTGCCCGGGGGAGCTCGTGACGCGGATAAAACCGCCGTTCTGTGAAACGATGCCGTGGACGGCCGGCAGGCCGAGCCCCGTGCTCTGTCCAAACGGTTTGGTTGTGAAAAAAGGTTCGAAGAGGGCCTTTTGGACTTCAGGGGTCATGCCGCAGCCGTCGTCCCTCACGGCGAGTCGCACATAATCGCCGGGCGCTGCGTTCTCCAGTTCGCCGGGATCGAATTCACGTTCCGAAATATTCTCGGTTTCGATGGTGAGCGTACCGGTTCCCGAGATCGCATCGCGTGCGTTGAGCGCCAGATTGACCAGAACCTGGTCGATCTGTGAGGGGTCGATCCGCACCGGCCAAAGGTCGGCCGATGGGCTCCAGATGAGCGTGATGCGTTCGCCGACCAGAACCTCCACCATGGTCAGTATGTCCGAAATCTTTCGGTTCAGCTCCAGGGCCATGGGCTGGATCATCTGCTTCTGAGCGAAGGCCAGCAACTGCTTGACCAGCTCCGCAGATTTCAAGGCCGCTTCCTGGACTATGCTGAGATCCTCCTTCAGGGGATCTGCCGGGTCGACCTGATTCAGGGCGAGTTCGATGTACCCGAGGATGACCATGAGTTTGTTGTTGAACTCGTGCGCCACCCCGCCGGCCAGTCGCCCGACCGATTCGATCCTCTGGCTCTGGGTGAGCCGGTCGCGCAGTCTTTCCGCATCGGCTTCGGCCTGCTTCCGTTCGCTGATATCCCGTACGAGCAGGCTCGTCTTCTGCAGACCGTCCTGGTCGTGATAGATAGTCGACGAGACGTCGACCGGGAAAATCGTTCCATCGGCACGTATAAACGTCAGCTCTGTCTGGTAGCGTCCCAGGCGGGCACGGGTCTCGAGAGCGCTTTGGAGCCGGGGATCGGCGAGATTCACGACCCCGTTGCGTCCGATCCGCCTCAGTTCCCCGACGCTTCTGCCGAGCATCCTGCAGGCGGCCGGGTTGGCGTCCAAGATGGATCCGTCCGGCGCTGTCAGCATGATGCCGTCGTGGGAGTGCTCGAAGAGCGAACGGTAGTGGCCCTCGCTGGCGCGCACCGCCCCTTCCATCTGTTTGCGCTCGGTGATGTCCTGCATGGCCCCAGTGATTCCGACGACCGCCCCGGTTTCGTCGACGATGGGCGCGGTGGAAAGGCTGCATTGAATCGTGGAGCCGTCCTTTCTTCGGCGGACGAGTTCTAGACCCGTGAGTGTCTCGCCTGCTTGGACACGGTCGCGAAGCCTCCGGAATTCGTCCTGTTTCTCCTCGGGAACCAAAGGCAGCGGTTTGCCGAGCACTTCCTCGGCGCTCCAGCCGAAGACCCGTTCGGCGGAGGCGTTCCAGGCAAGGACATTTCCTAGGAGGTCGATCGAATAAAGGGCCACGGGAGAGGCCGCGAAGATAGCCTGCTGGAATGCCTCCTGCTGTCTGAGGGCTGCAGCCGTCCGTTTTTCCTCCGTGATGTCTTCGGTGGCCAATACGGCGATCTGTCCGCCGCCGACCTGCACGGGGCGGACCTTGTATCTGATCCAGATCGGTTCACGCGCGCGGTCTCTGGCGAGCAGCGCCTCACCGGCCTGGATAAAGTCGGCGCTCTCTCCGGAGAGTGCTGAGCGTATCGCCCTTAAAAAAGGGCAATTGGGGCAGTCAGGTGAGTAACCGCATCCGCGCGGGTGACGATGGCGGTTCGTGCATCCGATGAAATCCCCGCATCGGAGCCCGGGCGCCTTCGCCTCGAAGCTGTTGGCGAAAAGTTTTTCGGAGAGTTCATTGGCATAGGCGACCTCTTCATTTTCATCGAAAACAGTGATCGCGATCGGGATGGAGTCGATGATCTTCTTGAACCCAGCGCATGTGGCTTCAAAAGCGGGGGGAGGAAAGCGCTCGTCTGAGATGGACATTCAAAAAAATCCTTTCCCGGAAGCTGAACAGGGCCTCCTAGAGGGTGTAACCGGTCGATTTCGAGCCCTCTCCCGTGGGGATGAGTCAGAGGGAGATCTAAAACGCTTCCATCCGGAAATGATCTCCCTGTAGAACCCCGTTTCCAATACGGAAATGAGGCTTTTTCTTCTCACCATGCGCGTGCTCAGTCCCAGCCCTTCGGGCCGATCCCGGTTTTTTCACATCCTCCGAATGCCCCGTCCCACCGCTTCGCAGCGGGTCCCGGTCCGGCCAATATCAAGGAAATCCTGCGCTTGCGCGGAGGCGTCCTGCAGGCCGCCGCACGAACAAACGTAAAGATTGACGCCGAGATTGGCCAAAAAGACGATTTCCGGATGGAAACCAAAACACGCCGGGCCAAGAACTCTAGATCTTCGATCGTTGCATAAACGCCGGTACTATACAACACGTTCACGGAAAAAATTAGGAAAATGGGATGAATAATCGCTTTTCTTCGCGAAGCCGCCCCTGTCTAGAATAACCTTGCCATTCCGCCTGATTTTCGGTAAATGTGGGGCCGGTGCATCCAACGCGGCGCCCGCGGCCAAGTTGTATCCATGCGAAATGATTTCCCGGTGGAACCCGGTTTCCAGTCCGGAAATGAGAATTTTTGGCCAATATCAAGAAAATCAAGAGTTTGCGTGGAGGCGTCCTGCAGGCCGCCGCACAAACAAACGTGCAGATTGACGCTGAGATTGGCCAAAAGACCATTTCCGGCTGGAAACGAAGTTGCCTGCTCCGGGTGAGGGCCGCAAAACTCCAAGAGGAAGGGGACTGAGGGATTACATGGGCAAGGTGAAGCGCATTCTCGAGATTGCTGCCGTACTGCTGATTTGTGCGTTTTTTGGGGCTTGTGTGAGCGGCTGTGGAACCACGGACCGCAGCCGTACGTACGACGATTCGCGCTGGTGGGTGCCCGCCAGACCCATGCCCGACCGTTCCGATTGGCGTTCTCCGTTCGACATCCTCTAACGCCGGCCGGCCTGCGCCCGGAGGCTGGTCTGCCCCGCTCCGGCCGGTGGCTCCGCCGCGTTGATCGGCTTGTCCGGCTGGCGTAAAATCTGTTATCTGAAGCATTGCCAAGTCATCAGCAATCTGCAATGATACCCAGATTCTGTTCCAGTCCGAAAGATGGCGCACGCCGGCGCGCATTTCGGCTGGTGGCGGGGTGCGTCCGCTCGTCGCGGCGATCGAATGGGAGGTACACGCTGCATTGCACGTCATGACGTTCAACCTGCGCTTCGAAAACCACAGGGACGGCCTGAATGCTTGGGCAAACCGGCGTTCCGAGGTGGCGGCGCTGATCCAACGGTATCGCCCCCATCTGCTTGGCACGCAGGAGGGGCTGCCCTCGCAGTTGCGATTCCTGGAAGAGGGTCTCTCCGGATATCGGCTGCACGCCCCCGGCCGCTTCTGGGATGACACCTGCCAGTATCCCACGCTGTTCTACCGGTTGGATGCCTTCGATCTCCTCGGCGGCGGGGAATTCTGGCTCTCGAAGACGCCGGCGGTGCATCGGAGCAAGGACTGGGACAGCGCTTTCCCCCGAATGATGAGCTGGGCGAGGCTCAGGGTGCGTCAAGACGACCGTTCACTCACGGCAGCGGTGACCCACCTGGACCACATCGGCACCGAGGCGCGCAGCCGGCAGGCCCGCATCCTCGCCGAGTGGGTCGGCGGACAGACACCGCCCGTGGTGCTCCTGGGGGATTTCAACGACGCCCCCGGGTCCGATGTGCACCGGATCCTGACCGCCCCCACCACCGGGCTCAGCGACAGCTGGGAGGATCTCGGCCTGGACGGGGGCGAAAAGAGCTTCACGCACCATGGTTTCACGGGCGTTCCGCAGGTTGGAAGAATCGACTGGATCCTGGTGGGGAAGCCGCTTCACGCTTCACACGCCCGCATCCTGAGGGACCGGTCCGGCAACGGGTCTTATCCCTCGGATCACTTCCCTTACTGTGTCGAACTGGATTGGGAAGAAACGGTGTAACGGGTCCTCGTCGGCGGGCGGCGCGGGCCGGCGAGGACCGGCGGGTCTGGGAAGGGGAGCGCCCGGCAAGCCATGATGGATGAAGGGGCGCGGCCTCCCGGTGGTGAGAACCGGTGCTGCGCTTTTGTTCAGGGGGGGTCCCCGGAGGAATGAATCATGTTGGATCTAAAATTTGTACGGGCCAATTTCGACGGCGTTCGGGAGATGCTTCAGAAGAGGCACAACGATCTCGATCTGGATATGTTCGAACGGCTGGATCAGGAGCGCCGGGAGGGCCTCACCCTGCTCGAAGACCTGCGCTGCCGGCGCAATCAGGTGAGCGAAGAGATCGCGGCGATGAAGAAGCGGCGCGAGGATGCCACCGATCGGATAGAGCAGATGCGGGAGGTCTCTACGCGGATCAAGGAGAAGGAGAAGGCGCTCACCTCGATCATGGAGGATTTGGACCGCCTGTTGATGGTCATCCCCAACATGCCGCTGCCGAGCGTTCCGGTCGGACGCGATGAGCGCGACAACCCCGTTGTGAGGACGTGGGGTGAGGCCGGGGGGACGGCCTTCGAGCCCAAAGCGCACTGGGATATCGGCGAGGCCCTGGGCATCCTGGATCTCCCTTGCGCGGCCAAGATTTCGGGTTCACGCTTCGCGCTCTACCGCGGTGCAGGCGCCCGGCTCGAGCGGGCGCTCATCAACTTCATGCTGGATGTCCACACGCAGGAGCATGGCTATACGGAGATCCTGCCGCCGTTCCTCGTGAACAGCGCCTCCATGACGGGGACGGGGCAGCTCCCGAAGTTCGCGGAGGATCTGTTCCGGATCCAGGACTGGGACCTGTACCTGATCCCGACCGCCGAGGTGCCGGTGACCAATATCCACCGGGAGGAGATCCTGGACGCGGAGGAGCTGCCGCGCCGCTACGTTGCCTACACGCCGTGTTTCCGCTCGGAGGCGGGCTCCCACGGCAAGGATACCCGTGGACTGATCCGGCAGCATCAGTTCAACAAGGTGGAGCTCGTGAAGTTCACCCGCCCCGAGGAATCGGAGGAGGAGCTCGAGCGGTTGACCCGGGATGCCGAAGACATCCTGCAGCGGCTGGAGCTTCCCTACCGGGTGGTGACGCTGTGCACGGGCGATCTCGGGTTCTCCGCGGCCAAGACCTACGATATCGAGGTCTGGCTGCCCGGGCAGGGCCTCTACCGGGAGATCTCTTCCTGCAGCACGTTTACGGATTTTCAGGCCCGGCGGGCCAATATCCGCTTCAAGACCAGGGGGCAGAAGGGGACGACCCTGGTGCACACCCTCAACGGGTCCGGCCTGGCCGTGGGGAGGACCTTCGTCGCCATCCTGGAAAACCACCAGCAGGCTGACGGGACGGTGCGGATCCCCGATGTCTTGAAATCTTATATGGGAGGACGCAGCCATCTCTCAGCCGATGAAGGCCATGTCGAATCGATTCAAAGGTGAATGGTGGCGGGACTACCAGCGCGGCCTGCGCAGAGAAAAATGGCGGGTCCTGGCCCCGGACCGTCTGTCGATTCTTTTCGTCTGCGCCGGCGGGGTGTTTGCTCTGCTGGCGGTCGCACTGCTCGTCGGGTCGATGATTTCGGAATGGCGCTCGGAGCCGAAAGAGGCCGATCAGAAGCGGGCGCCCGCTCCGAAGCCGTTCAAGACGGCCTGGGAAGGGATCATCCGGACGCGGGAGGATCTGTGGCCGATCCTGAAGGACTTCGACCCCCTGCTCTACGCGGGTGAAAGCGGCCGCGTCGTTCATTACGCGGGAAAGCCCCTGACGGTGAAGACTGGCATCGACGCGACGATTCAGTCGGCCGTTGCGGGGCTCCTCCAACGGTCCCAGACCATCCGGTCGGCGGCGGTGGTCATGGACCCGTTCAGCGGGCGCATCCTCGCCCTCGCGGGGTACGACCAGAACGGCAAAGGGAACGAAGTCTGCCTGCAGGCGGACTTTCCGGCCGCGAGCCTGTTCAAGATCGTTGCCGCCGCCGCCGCGGTCGAGGGGGCGGGCTTGTCGCCCGACAGTCCTCTCTATTACAACGGCGGGCGCTACACCCTCTACAAAAGCCAGTTGAACGACAAGCGGACCCGTTACACGCACCAGGTGGCGCTGAAGGAGGCCTTCGGACTATCGATCAACCCGGTCTTCGGAAAGCTCGGGAGCTTCACCCTGGGGCAGGACCTGCTGCAGGACTTTGCCGCACGCTTCATGTTCAACCATCCGATCCCGTTCGATCTGCCGCTGGAGGAGAGCCGGATCGAGGTGCCGCAGACGGCGTTCGGCCTGGCGGAGATCGCATCCGGATTCAACAAGCGGACGCTGATATCACCGCTTCACGGAGCGCTTTTTTCCTCGGCCGTCGCCAACGGCGGGGTCATGATGGTGCCTTGGCTGGTGGAGGAGGTGAAGGACGACTCCGGCCGCACCCTCTACAAGGCCGAGCCCGCCGTGATGGCCAGGCCAGTAGGGGCCGCGACTGCCCGGAAGCTGCGGGTCATGATGCAGGAAACGGTCAAGGGCGGGACCTGCCGGAGGACGCTCAAACGCCTCACACGGAAAAAACCCTTCGACACGATGGAGATCGGGGCCAAAACCGGGACCATCAACGACCCGACGAACACCCACAAGATCGACTGGCTGAGTGCTTATGTCATCGATCCGGACCGGAAAGAGGGGGTCTGCGTGGCCGTGATGGGGATGCACGGGGAAAGGCTCGGCATCCGCGCCCCCGAACTGGGCCGGTTGATCCTGGATGATTGTGTCTTTTGAATGCAGGACGGAGGGCCTGGCTGGAATGATTCGGCGAAGTTACCGGATGAACTGGGTGACGTCGCCGGGATCCGTCCCGCATCGCGAAAGGCTTGAGTGAAAGCGGCGGTGTTGAGCCCTCGGATTCGATGCGCCGAGGGTTGAGCTCTTCGCTTCAATAATCTGAATGCCATCTGGTTTCGGTTCCTGAAACAGGGCCGCTCCCTTGTGCGTGCGACCGTCTGCGAACCGCGGCGGTGAGCATCGAGGCCTGAAATCTGAAGCGTAAAACGTTGAATTCAAAAGAGGAACTATGTGTGGAATCGTCTGTTATGTCGGGCCGCGGGACACGAAGTCGGTCCTGATCGAGGGGCTGAAGCAGTTGGAGTACCGCGGGTACGACTCGGCCGGGATTGCGGTGCAGCACGGCAACCAGATCGCCTGCCACCGGGCGGTGGGGAAGATCGTGGAGTTGGAGAAGAAGCTCGCCGGACTCGACATCACCGGTGAGAGCGGCATCGCGCACACGCGCTGGGCCACCCACGGGGCGCCGACGGAGGAAAACGCCCATCCGCACCGGGACGAGAAAGAGAATGTCTTCGTCATCCACAACGGGATCATCGAGAACTATCACACCCTGCGCAAAAGGCTCCAGCAGGAGGGCGTGCATTTCCGGTCGGAGACCGACACCGAGGTGCTCGCGCACCTGATTGCGCATTATTACGACGGCAGCCTGAGCGAGGCGGTCCGCAAGACGATGGGGCAGGTGGAGGGAACCTTCGGGATTGCAGTGATCCACCGCAACGAGCCGGGGAGAGTCGTCGTCGCGAGGCGCGGGAGCCCGCTGATCATCGGCCTCAGCGACGGGAGTCGTTTCGCGGCCTCCGATGTCTCCGCCATGGTGCGCTACACCAACCAGGTCATCCACCTGCAGGACAACGAGCTGGCGGTCCTCACCAAGGACGACGTGTCGATCTCCACGGCGCAGGCGGTCAGCGTCAAAAGGGATGTCGAGACGGTGGAGTGGCGGGGCGAAGACATCGAGTTGAGCGGCTTTCCGCACTTCATGCTAAAGGAGATCTACGAACAGCCCAACACCATCGAAAACGCCATGCGCGGCAGGCTCGAGCCGGCCGAAGGGGTGCCCAAGCTGGGCGGCATCATGCCTGTGTGGGACCGCCTGAAGGACTGCCGGCATCTGGTGATCGTGGCCTGCGGCACCTCCTTTTACGCCGGCTGCGTAGGACGCTATGTCTTCGAGAAGCTCACGGAGATCGACGTGCAGGTGGAACTCGCCTCCGAGTTCCGCTACCGTAAGCTGAACTTCCCGCACAACACCTTCATCCTGGCCTTGAGCCAGTCCGGCGAAACGGCCGACACCCTGGCCGCCATCAAGGAGGCCAAGCGCAAAGGCGCCTCGCTCCTCGGGATCGTCAACGTCGTGGGGAGTTCCATCGCCCGCGAGACCGACGCCGGCGTTTACAATCACGCCGGCCCGGAGATCGGGGTGGCGTCGACGAAGATCTTCACTTCGCAGTTGACGATCCTGACCCTCCTGGCGCTGCTGCTGGGGCGTCATCAGAATCTTTCGCTTACCGACGGCGTGGAGGCGATTCGGGCTCTCAAGCAGGTGCCGGAACAGATCAAGGCGATCTTCGCCCAGGCGAACCATATCGAGGCCATTGCCGAGAACTACTATCACTGCTCGAACTGGCTTTTCCTCGGCCGGAAGTACAACTACCCGATCGCGATGGAAGGGGCGCTCAAGCTGAAGGAGATTTCCTACATCCATGCCGAGGGGTATCCGGCAGGGGAAATGAAGCACGGGCCGATTGCCCTGGTGAACCCCGAGATGCCGACGGTGGCGATCGTCCCCCAGGACGACATGTACGAGAAGATGATCAGCAACATCCAGGAGGTGAAGAGCCGCAGAGGCCCCGTCATCGCCATCGCGACGCAAGGCGATGCGAAGATCCGTGAACTGGTCGACGAGGTGATCGAGGTCCCGCCGACGCTCTCTTTCCTGAACCCCCTCCTGACGGTCATCCCCTGTCAGTTGCTTGCCTATTACTGCGCGAAGTTCCTGAACCGGGACATCGATCAGCCGCGGAACCTGGCCAAGAGCGTGACGGTTGAATGAGCGGCGCAAGAGCCTTGCCGGGCGGGGGAGCGACCGCTCCGGGCCGGCGGGGTGCGGCGATGCCGTCGAGCTTCGCCGCAAAGCCGAGAGAGAGATCCTCTGCCGTCGGAGGGAGGGGTTTTGCCGGTTTGCCCGTGCGTTTGCCGCGCTGAGCCTCCGTCCTTTTTTCGACCTCGAGGTCGAGGGAACGCACCATGTGCCGGGGGAGGGGCCGTTTCTGCTCCTGGCCAAGCACCAGCGCTGGGAGGACATCCCGCTGCTCGGCCTGAGCACGCCCAAGGCGCTTTACTATGTCGCCAAGGTCGAGCTCTTTTCGCACCCGGTCGGGAGCTGGGTGCTGCGTTCCCTCGGGGGCGTGCCGCTCAACCGGCAGCGCCCGCTGGAGAGCCGCCGCTATCTGAAGCGCCTGGTCGGATTTCTTCAGAGCGGCGAGGGGGTGGTGGTCTTTCCGGAAGGGACCTACTATCCGCAGTGCATGGGGCCGGGCCTGAGCGGCATGGTGCGCCTCGTGCTGGGCCGGCTGGAGGTGCCCATCGTGCCGGCCGGCTTCGAGTACACCCCGACGGGGCGGCGAACCCGCGTGGCGGTTCGTTTCGGACCTCCGCTGCAGCCGCCTTTCCCCGCCATCGATTCCCTCATGCAGGAGATCATGCATCGCATCGCGCTGCTCTCGGGCCTCGACGCCCCGCCTGCGCCCCATCCCTGAAATGCAAGGAGGAGGAAAGAAAGGAATGATGAACCATTTGGACCAGATCTTCGCCCGCATCGATGCCTGCACGCTGGACGTCATCCAGCTCCAGACCGAGCTGACGGCCCGGGTGGCGCTCGGACCCGAAAACGGCGGCACTGGCGAGCACGAAAAGATCGCCTATGTGAAGACCCTGCTGAAGGAGTTGAACCCGACGGTGATCGAGGAGTTCCATGCCATCGACTCCCGGGTGCCGGCGGGGTACCGCCCCAATCTCGTCGCCCGCTGGGGCGAGGCCTCGGAGGCTCCCGCCGTCTGGATCCTCAGCCACGCGGACATCGTTCCACCGGGGGATCCGAACCTGTGGCAGAGTGACCCCTACAAGGTGGTGATCGAGGAGGACCGGGTAATCGGGCGTGGGGTCGAAGACAATCAGCACGGGATCGTCAGCTCTTATCTGGCGTTGAAGGCCGTCCTCGAGGCGGACACACCCCTGGCACGGCAGGTGGGGTTGGCCATCGTGGCGGACGAAGAGACTGGAAGCGAGTATGGGCTCGTTCCGCTCCTGGCCCAACGTTCGGATCTGTTCAAGAAATCGGACTGGATCGTTGTACCGGATGCCGGCAACGAGACCGGGACCATGATCGAGGTGGCCGAGAAGAGCATGCTATGGCTGAAGTTGACGGTGACGGGCAAACAGACCCACGCGAGTACGCCGCATCGGGGCAACAACAGCCTGTACGGCGCGGCGCGGCTGATCACGGCATTCGACAAGATCAAATCCCGTTTCGGCAAGAAGGACCAGCTCTTCAGCCCCCCCGTATCCACCTTCGAATGCACCAAGATCGAGGCCAACGTTCCCAACGTGAATACCGTTCCGGGAAGACAGGTCTTCTACATGGACTGCCGTATTCTACCTGTGTACGAGGTTGAAACGGTCATCGGGGCGATCGGGGACCTTGCGGCGAAGGTGGCGCAGGAATTGGATCTGAAGGTGGACATCCAGGTGGTTCAGCGCCAGGACGCGACCGAGGCCACCCCCGTCGACGCGCCGGTGGTCAAAGCCCTCGAACGGGCCGTCCTGCGGGTTACGGGGCGCGAAGCGAGGCCCATGGGGATCGGCGGGGGGACCTTCGCCGCCTTCTTCCGCCGGGCGGGCTACCCGGCCGCGGTCTGGTCCACAGCGCCGCACACCGCCCACCAGCCGAACGAATCCTGCCCGATCCCGGACATCCTCTCGGACGCGAAGGTCTTCGCGTGCCTCTTTGTCGAGGAGTAGTCCGCCAAAGATCCGGCCCTGCGGGAGCGGGCTTTTGTGGGGTCATTTCTGTGCGGTATTTGAAGGGATCCGCCCCCGGAGGAGGCTGAGGCCGCTGCAGCGCTCGGCGCGATGATGCAGCACGAAAAGATTCGTACCTGGAGGAGGTTGAGGCTGCATCGATCGATGCGCGGTAGGTTCGAGGGGAAGAAATGATCCGGAGGGGGAAAACGAACGTCTCTAGCTTAAAGTTATTTGTAAATAATGTAACGTAATATTTAGAAATGAATGATTTTATTAGGACGCATCATGCGGAGAGTTTGATGACCGCGGGGACCTCGAAGCAGTGAGTGATGGCGGAGACGGCCCGGTCGGCCTCTTCGGGGGCAACGAGCCCCGTAATGGAGGCGACCGAGCAGTTGAGGGCAATCAAGTGGAGGCCGGCCTCCTCGAACCCCTGAAGCAGGATGGAGGTAATCCCGAAGCGGTCCCCGAAGTGTGGGCCGTTCATGGTGAACAGGGCGGCGGGGCGGCTGGTCGCCGAAAACCCCTGATCCGCCCCGCGGCCGATCGCCGCCGAGCATGCGAACCGGGCCTCCTCCGGGACGGCGATGAGGAGCCGGGTCCGGGAGGCCGGGTCTGACAGGCTCGACATGAGAAAATGCAGCGGCCCGCCGCTGGGGGCGAGGGCTTCGAGGATTCGGCCGGCGAGCGGCATGGTCGCCTTTTCGAGGTCCAGGATGAAAAGGCGCAGGTTGTCGGACCAGCGCAGGCCGTAGACCTTGGGCCTCTTTTCGCTGAAGGAGGCGACGACCTCCTTGAAGAGGGCCTCCTTCCCCTGCTGGGCGAGGCGCCAGTCCACCGGCGTGTGGAAGGTCCCGAAGCAGAAGGGGCCGAAGATGGCCTCGGTCGCCTGCGCAACGGCTGCTGCCGGGACGACCACGGAGAGGGCCGAGGGGGAATACGCCAGCACATAGGGCCAGATGCCGGCGCGGGCGAAGGCCTGGATGAGCCTTCCGGCGACGATGGGGTCGTTGCGGTGCGGAAAGAGCGAGAGGACGGCCCCCGGCATGGGGGCCCCCCCTTCGCAGAGGATGTGATCGGGGAAGATCGCGCCGGCGTGGGAGGCGTCCTGGGAGCCGAAGACGATGTTCCAGCAGGTCTGAGGACCGGAGCGTTCCAGGGTCAGGAAAGGCAGGTTGACCTCACGGGTCGAGAGCAGGCTGCAGAACTCCCGCCCCGGAGATCCATCCAGGCCGTTCTCGGCCAAGGGGGTCCACAGGACCTGGTCGAGAATCTTGAAACCGCCCAGAGATAGGGGGGCGCAGGTCCCCATGCCATTCCCCGCCGCCGGTTGAAGATCCCTAGAGAAGACCGCTGACCACTTTCCAGAGCCCTTCGGTGTCGATGGGTTTCGGAATGTAGTCGTCCGCCTCCGTGGACATGCCGTCCCGGTGCGTGTAGGTCGTCGTCGGGACGGCCTCGCCCACGGCGGTCAGAAGCACCACCGGGATGTCCTTCGTCTCGTCCTTCGATTTGAGTTCGGCGCACAGGACGTAGCCGTCCTTCCGCGGCATCATGACATCCAGGATGACGAGGTCGGGGCGGCGCTGCTTGATGGACTCCTCGCCTTCCACGCCGTCATAGGCGCGGCCCACTTCGCATCCCTTGCTCTCCAGCATCATCGCGACGGTCTCCACCAGATCGGGATCATCGTCAACCACCAGAATGTAATGTTTTGCCATATCGATTCCTCCTGAATTGTGAGTTCCCTATTTCGAAATGCTCCACGCGAGTCGAGACAAAAATGGTCTTGAATACATTCAATCATATGAAGCGGGGTTCTGCCGGGATGTCACTTCCGGATGGACACCAATGAACGAGAACGAACCGGGTGCCCATCCAGGCGCTATCCGCCGCGAATCGGTTTCCAGTTCTAATCTACCTGCGGTCTGGGATAGAGTCCACCCCTTTCGACCAGTTCCGGGACCTTGTCTTCCCATTCGATGGCCATGATGTGGAATCCGTGCACGCCCTCCACTTCCTTGAGGCGCTGGATGGCCTCGACGCAGATGTCGAGCCCCTCCTGGGGCTGCTGCTCCTTCGGGACGCCGCTCATGCGCTTGATGACCTCGTCGGGCACGTCCATGCCCGGCACCCGGTTCTTCATGTATTTGGCCATGCCGGCCGATTTCATGGGGGTCAGGCCCGCCAGGATGTGGACCTTTTCGTGAAGGCCCCGGTCCCGGACGCCCTGCATCCACTTCTCGAACTTGTCGAGGTTGTAGATGCACTGTGTCTGGATGAACTCGGCGCCGGCCGCGACCTTCTTGGCGAGGCGCGGTACACGGATCTCGAAGGGGTCGGCGAAGGGGTTCGCCGCGGCCCCCACGAACATGCGGGGCGGGCGCTTGATCTCGTCGCCGCCGAGGAACTTGCCTTCGTCGCGCATGCGGCGCACGGTCTGGAGGAGCTGCATCGAGTCGATGTCGAAGACGTTCTGGCCGGCCGGGCAGTCTCCGAAGCTCTGATGGTCCCCCGAGAGGCAGAGCATGTTGAAGATGTCGAAAGAAGCGGCTCCCAGGATATCGCTCTGGAGCGCGATTCGGTTGCGGTCACGCACGACCATCTGCAGGATGGGCTCGAGGCCCATGAGCTTGATGTGAATGCAGGAAGCCAGGCTGCACAGCCGCGTGACCGACGTCTGGTTGTCGGTGATGTTGATGGCGTCGACATGGTCCTTGATCATCTCGGCCTTCCGGGTGATCGCCTCGGGATCGCTCCCGCGCGGGGGGCCGCATTCGGATGTGACCGCAAGATGCCCGGCTGCCAGGATCTTTTCCAACTTGCTGGGGGTCTTCAGGGTAGCCATTGCGCTCATAGTCTCACATCCTCCCTCACCACGGTTCTGGGGCCGCCGGCCCGGTCGGTCGACCAATCCTTGATGGGCGCAAGAATCTCGTAGTCGTCGAGGCGTCCGAGCTCCTTCAGGCGGTCGATGATCAGCTGCCAGGCGCAGGGGACGTCCTTGCTGATCTCGCATTTGCCCTTGGACGATCCTCCGCAGGGGCCGTTCAAGAGCCGCTTGGCGCAGCGGGAGATGGGGCAGATCCCGGCGGTGCGGCCGAGGATGCACTGGCCGCATCCCTGGCAGCGTTCGCTCCAGACGCCGCGCTCCTCCGTCACGCCCATGAAGCAGGTGTTGACGCCCGGGTAGACCGGGGTCGAGAAGTACTTCTCCGCCATGAACTGCACGCCCACACCGCAGGCGATGGAGACGACGGCATCGTACTTGTCGATCACGTTCCGGATCTCCTCGAGGTACTCGTGGTCGCACTGGCGTTCGAGGGTGACCTCGTCGATCTTGACGTCCTTGCCCTGGTTCATGAAGTACATGCGCAGGGCGGAGGCGAGGACCCCGACCTCCTTCTTCCCGCCCGCTTCGCAGACGGTGACGCACTCGTTGCAGCCCGCTACGAGAATGGTCTGCTTGTCCTTCACGTAGTCGATGATCTCTTCGATCGGTTTTCTTTCGGCAACAATCATGTCTTGCTCCCTCTCAATCAATCGCGCTGGGTTGGTCGGCTTCCCGTCTCAAGGAAGGGAAACGTGCCACGCTCTCCGGGAGGCGTTTTTCAGCCGCGCGCGGCAGGCCGTGAAAGGCCCCGGAACGGGCACTGGTTCGTCAAAACGCTTGATGCTTTCATAGTGGCATTTCAAAATTTATGCAATCCAAAACAGCACAAACAACCGGGTGCCGTCGACTGGATTCGAGCATTCTGGATTCAGCCACGGCGCTCCATCAGGCGGCCTTTTTGGCGAGCTTGATAGGATTGGGGCCGATGGCCTTGATCTTTTCCGTCATCTCGGTGGCGATCTCCGCGAAGCGGGGCCCCTCACCGGAAGACAGGTTGTACATCTGCAGCCTCTCTCCGCCGATCCCGACGGCGTCCAGGATCTTCTGCGCCGCCTCCACCCGCCGCCGGGCCCGAAGGTTCCCGCGGATGAAACGGCAGTCCCCCTCCATGCACCCGACGATGTAAACGCCGTCGGCGCCCTTCTCGAAGGCGTGCAGCATGTGGATGATGTCCACCTTGCCGGTGCAGGGGACCCGGATGATGCGGATCGTCCCAGGGTACTGAAGCCTCATCGAACCTGCCAGGTCCGCGGCGGTGTACCCTCAGAAGTTGCAGGCGAATGCGACGATGATCGGTTCGAACTGTTCCATGGTGATGTCCCCTCTGCGGCAAAGCCTCCGCTCCGCCGAACTGTTTGGTTGAGCCGGCCCCTTAAGCTGCACGGCATCCGTCTTTCCGTTGCAACGTGGCGCCCGGCGCTGTTCACAGGGTGTGTGCCGGTTTCCGCTCCCCCGCTTTGCAGGGGGGCATCCCGGCCTTGGCTGTGCACCGGCTACAGCACCCCCTCCAGCAGGGCGTCCACCTTGCTGATGAGCTGTTCGTCCTCGTACCAGTTGAGTTCGATCGCCTTGGCCGGGCACTCGGCCGCGCAGATTCCGCAGCCGTGGCAGAGGGCCTCGTCGATCTCGCTCGCCCCGAGCTCGTTGATGCGCGGCACGCCGTATGGGCAGGAGCGCACGCAGATGAGGCAGGAGGCGCACTTGTCCTGATCCACACGGGCCGTCACCGCCGAGAGGGTGATCTCGGTCTGGGAGAGGAAGGTGGTGGCGCGCGAAGCGGCCGCCAGGGCCTGTGCGATGGTCTCCGAGACGAGCTTCGGGCTGTGCGCGGTCCCGCAGACGAAGACCCCGTCGCTCGCCATTTCGACCGGGCGGAGCTTCACGTGCGCCTCCAGGAAGTACCCTTCGGCGTTGCGCGGCACCTTCATGATCGTCGCGAGTTCCTCGGTGTCCTGGGCGCGCATCCCCGAACTGAGGGCCACGAGGTCGGCGGCGACCTGGATGTCGCGCTGCAGGACGTGGTCGGTGAAGGTGACCGAGAGCCCGCCGCCCGAGGATTCCACCCGGGGCGGGTTCTCCGGCTCGAAGCGGGCGAAGATCACGCCCATCTCGCGGGCCTTGCGGTAGTAGTCCTCGAGGAGCCCGTACATCCGCATGTCGCGGTAGAGGATGAAGACATCGGCCGCGGGGTTCATCTCCTTGATGTGGATCGCGTTTTTGACCGCGCTCTGGCAGCAGATCCTGGAGCAGTTGGGGTTCTCCTCGTTGCGGGACCCGACGCACTGGATCATGACCACGCGCTCGACGCCGTCGAGGCCCTTTTCTTCGAGCCGCCGGCCGAGTTCGATCTGCGTGAGCACGCCCTCGTTCTCCCCGTAGAGGAACTCCTTCGGCACGTACTCCGTGGCGCCCGTGGCGAGGATCACCACGCCGTGGTCGATCTTCCGCTCGTACATGCCGGGACCGACCAGGACCTCCGTCGTGAAGTTCCCCTTGAACCCGCCGAAGTTGACCACCAGGCTGTTGGTCAGGACCTGGATCTTCGCGTTCTGGTTCACCCGCTCGATCAGCTTCTCGATGTAGGCGTGGATGTCGGCGCCTTCGATGGTGGTGGTGAGCTGCCGTGAGAGGCCGCCCAGCTCCGGCTCCTTTTCGACGATCACCGTCTCGAAGCCCTGGTCGGCCAGGCCGAGGGCCGCGTTCATGCCGGCCACGCCACCGCCGACGATGAGGGCGCGTTTGTTGACCGGGATCCGCTTTTCGTGGAGCGGGTGCAGGAACCCGGCGCGGGCGACCGCCATGCGGACGAGGTCCTTGGCCTTGACGGTTGCGCCCTCATGGTCGCCCGCGTGCACCCAGGAGTCCTGGTCGCGGATGTTGGCCATCTCGAAGAGGTACTTGTTGAGGCCGCAGGCCTGGAGGGTTTCCTGGAAGAGCGGCTCGTGGGTCCTCGGCGAACAGGAGGCGACCACGACGCGGTTCAGGTTGTGCTCCTTGATGACCTCCTTGATCTTGTCCTGGGTGTCCTGGGAGCAGGTGAAGAGATTGTTGTCGGCAAAGGCCACGTGCGGAAGCCCCGCCGCGTACTCGGTCACCGCCGGCACGTCCACCACGCCGGCGATGTTGATCCCGCAGTTGCAGACGAAGACGCCGATGCGCGGCTCCTGTCCGGCCACGTCGATCTCGTCCGGGATCTCCAAGACCTTCGTCTCGAGCCACCGCGCGGCATCGAGCTTGGAACCGGCCGCGCAGGCCGCCGCGCTCGCCTCGACGACCGAGGTGGGGATGTCCTTGGGGCCCTGGAAGATGCCGCAGGCATAGACCCCCGGCCGCGAGGTGCTGACGGGCCTGAAGGGCTCGGTGGCGGCGAAGTGGTAGCGGTCGAGGTCGACCCCGACCCGCTCGGCCAGGCGCACGGTCTCGGCGTTGATCTGGAGGCCGACCGACAGGACAACCATGTCGAAGGCTTCTCCTTGGATGACGCCGTTTTCGTCCGAGTACTCGAGCTGGAGGTCATCGCTCTCCGGGATCGGGCTGATGCTGTGGACGCGGGAGCGCACGAACCGGACGCCATGCTCATGCTCCGCCCGGTTGTAGTACTTCTCGTAGTCCTTCCCGTAGGTGCGCATGTCCATGAAGAAGATCGCCGTGTCGAGTTCTTCCTTGCTGTGGTCCTTGGCGATCACGGCCTCCTTGATGGCGTACATGCAGCAGACGGCCGAGCAGTAGCCGTTCCCGCAGGTGTGCGGGTCGCGCGAGCCCACGCACTGGAGCCAGGCGATCTTCCGGGGCTCCTTCTGGTCCGACGGCCGCTGGAGGTGGCCCATTGTCGGTCCGGAGGCGCTCAGGATCCGCTCGAACTCGCCGCTCGTGAGGATGTTCGGGTGCGATTGGTAGTGGTAGAGCTCTTCGTAAGGGGAGGGGTCGAACATGTCGTTGCCGGGGCAGAGGATCACGGAGCCGACGGTGATCTCCCGCTCGAGGGCCTTCTGCTCGTGGTCGATCGCCTGGGCGAGGCACGCCTTCACGCACTGGTAGCACTCGCTGCAGATCCCGCACTTGAGGCAGCGCTGGGCCTCCTCCCGGACCTCCTCCTCGCTGAAGCCGAGGTTGGTCTCCTGGAAGTTCCCGCGCCGCTCTTGGACGGGCAGGTGGCGCATCTCGACCCGCGGGCGGAAGGGTTCCCCCTTGGCATCGGGCTTCTCGTAGGACCAGTCCTTTTCGCGCCCCTCGCGGAGGTCGACGTTGTTCAGATACCGGTCGATGCTCTCGGCCGCGGTTTTGCCGCACTCGACCGCCTCGACGACGGATTTCGGGCCGTAGAAGACGTCGCCGCCGGCAAAGACCCACGGGGTCGGCGTCTGAAGCGTCACCGGGTCGGCGGTGAGGCCCCCGCGCGCGCCGACCGTGATCCCTTCCTTCTCGGCGTAGGAGAGGTCCGCCGCCTGGCCGATGGCCACGATGACCGTGTCGGCCTCGAAGGTGGTCAGATCCGCTTCGTCGTACTGCGGCCGGAAGGCGCCCTTTTCGTCGAAGACGGCGGTGCAGCGCTTGAACTCGAGCCCGGCGAGCCGCCCGTCCTTCTCGATGAAGGCGCGGGGTCCGAGGCTGTTGACGATCTTGATCCCCTCCTCGAGCGCCTCTTCGATCTCGTAGTCCCAGGCGGGCATCTCCTCGCGCTTCTCGAGGCAGACGAGCGTGACATCCTTCCCGCCCTCGCGGAGGGCCGTCAGGGCCACGTCCACGGCCACGTTGCCGCCCCCGACCACGACGACGCGCTCGCCCACCGCGACCGGCCGTTCGAGCGCCGCGTCACGCAGGAAGTCGACGCCTTTCAGTACACCGGGGAGGTCCTCGCCGGGCACGTTCAGCCCGCGGCTCAGGTGCAGGCCCGTTCCGATGAAAACGGCCTTGTACCCGTCGGCCTTGAGCCCTTCGAGCGTGACGTCCTCGCCGAAGGTGACCCCGGTCCGGATCTCGACCCCCATGGCCTCGACGATGCCAATCTCCCGCGCCAGGATGTCGCGCGGCAGCCGGTAGGCCGGGATGCCGACGGCCATCATGCCGCCCGCCACCGGGAGCTTTTCGAAGACCGTGACGGTGTACCCCTTCAGCGCCAGGAAATAGGCCGCCGCCAGGCCGGCCGGGCCGGCTCCGATGACCGCCACCTTTTCGTCCCGCTTCTCCTCGGGGACCGCCGGCACATACGGCTCATCGCCGCTCCGGTCGACATCGGCGAGGAACCGGTGAAGGTACTGGATGGAGATCGGTTCGTCCACGTCCCCCCGCGTACAGATCCCCTCGCAGGGATGGTGGCAAACGCGCCCGCAGACCGCGGGGAAGGGGTGCGCCTCCATGAAGAGCTCGAGCGCCTCGCGGTATTTCCCCTGGTTGATGAGGGCGATGTAGCCCTGGATGCTGACGTGTGCCGGGCAGGTGGCCTTGCAGGGCGCGGTGCCGCGTTTGCTGATGGCATAGCCGCCCGGGATGGCCTGGGGGTATTTCTTGTAGGTGGCTTTGCGTTTGCTGAGCCCGAGGTTGTACTCGTCGTCGAGTTCGATCGGGCAGACCTTGGTGCACTCGCCGCAGCTCGTGCACTTCGAGAGGTCCACGTAACGGGGCTCCAGCTTCACGCGGGCCTGGAACAGACCCTCGTCCCCTTCGAGGTCCATCAGTTCAGCGTTCGTCAACAACTCGATGTTCAGGTGCCGGCCGACCTCGACCAGTTTCGGTGAGATCACTCACATGGCACAGTCGTTGGTGGGGAAGGTCTTGTCCAGCTGGGACATGAGCCCGCCGATGGCGGACGATTTCTCCACCAGGTAGACGTAGTACCCCGAGTTGGCGAGGTCGAGGGCGGACTGCATCCCGGCGATGCCGCCCCCCACCACCATGACCGATCCCGATACCTTTTTTGCCTGATTCTCCGTCATGATGCTGGTTTCCTTTCTTAGAGCCTGGCGATGTCCAGGACCTGGGGGAGCTTGTCCTCCCACCCGATGGTTGAAATCAAGGTTCCGGCAAGCCCCATCTCCCTGAAGGCGGCCACGAGTTCACCGGCGATCTTCGTGCACTGGTAGGCCTTGTCGCCGGCCTTCTGGATCGACTGGATGGTGTCGGGCGGAATGGAGATGTGGCGGATGTTGCGGTCGATGTAACGCGCCATGCCGGCGGATTTGAGCAGGAGGACGGTCGGGATGACGGCGACGCGCGAGGTGTCGATCCGCTTCAGGACGGCCTTCAGCCGGTCGGGCTCGAAGATCGGGGTGGTGACGATGTAGCGCACGCCGAGGTCGGCCTTTTTTTGCAGTTCGGCCAGTTCCACTTCCAGGGCGCCGCCTGCCGCCCCGGCGTTGAAGGTGCTACCCACCAGGAAGTCCGGCGCGGCGCCCTGCAGTTCGATGCCGGCCATGTCCTTGCCCCGGCCGAGGGTCTGGAGCATGCCAAGGAGTTCGAGCAGATCGAGATCGTTGACCGCGCGGGCCTGGTGGTGGTCGCCGAAGGTGATGTCCTCCCCCTGGACGGCCATGACGGATGGGATCCCGAGGGCGGCGGCCCCGAGCAGGTCGGCCTGGAGCGCGAGGCGGTTGCGGTCGCGGCAGCAGGCCTGCACGATCGTATCGAGCCCGTGCCCCTGGAGGAAGGCGCAGCCCGCAAGCGAACTCGCCTTCATGACGGCGTTGGCCATCTCGGGGATTACCAGCGCGTCCACGCGGCCCTTGACCAGGTTGGCGTTTTTCAGCAGTATCGAGAAATCCGCCCCCTTGGGCGGCTCCAGTTCGCCCAGGACGATAAAATCACCGGCTTTGATTTTTGCCTCCAGTTTCATGCTCATGATTCCTCCCAGGAATTAATGTGGCGGCCTGTTCATGGCGTTGGCGATCGCCATTTCGAGGTCCTGAATGCCAAACGACTTGATGTGGTAAAAAAAGATTCGCTGCTGGCGCACCTTGCTCTCGAACTCCGGCGTGTTGGTCTCGGCGCAGATGATGATCGGAAGATCCTCGGCCATGCCCTTGATGATGGAGATGAAGGTGCAGTCTTCCTCGAGCAGAGACGAGTCGAGGACCAGGGCGTCCACGCGCTGGTTCTGGATGGTCAGGAGGGTCTCCTTGAGGGTGGCGGCATGCACCCCCTCGAGTCCGTTGTCATCCATGAAAGGCCGCAGCTCCGGGGCCATGACGCTTTGCGGTTCGGCGATGAGAACGGTCTTGCGCGATGCATCCATAAGGTGTGACCTTTTCAGGTTGTCTTGCTGTCCACCGTTCAGCCCTTCTCTCCGGGGCCTGCATCTCTGAGAGGGGATCCCGTGAACCAAGCGTCGGATCCCCGGATGCGCCCGAGTAATGAGCAACAATGGTGCCAGAATGGCTTAGTAATGGATATTACAAGATAAAGAACCGTTCACGCGAGGGAGGGGGAGGGGATAGGGCGGACTGGATGGGGCAATTTGTAGCGCTAAGTGGGGTGCTGATTTCTAAGATATTGACATGACAGGGTTTATGAAAACGGGGCATTATGCCCCGTCTGCTACGATATGCCCCAATCGATGATGGGCGTCCTTCGCATTTCACGTTCCCTGTCTCCGGAAAAGCGAAATGCGAAGAACATCCCTGGATAGGATTAAATCATGTTCCTTTTGCGCTTCAATACAACGAGTGTCAAAATCACAAAGCAGATAGAGAGAACGATCATGCCCCATTGGTTGATTGTGGGTACAGGGGCGGGAGAAGCCGTTTGACAGGGGTAGACCTCGATCTCATACCAATCAGCGCCACTCATTGAATTATCATTGAACTCGATAATCAATTTATACTTGTTTTGGGATGTGGGTTGTTCCTTTATTTCTACAGATTCACGAGCAGATATCACCTTTAAACAGAATTTTGTGGATGAAGAGGGGATAGGTGGGCTGACTGAGTTATAGACATTAGAATAACAATTACAACTATTGTTGCGGGCATCCGGAATGTCAGACCAGATCGGGTACCAATCACTTCCATTAATAGTAGTCGGATAGGTGTTGCCACCGTTCCGTCCAGGAGCATCATGCAATATGTGATACCACTGAGCGCTGTTGCCTTGGAGGATGATTTGGCTTTGACCATCGATATATGCTTTTATGGTGGTGGAAGCATTGGCCGAGGTTTGGGCCCAAGTGCACATCATGAAGAAAAGAACAAGAAAAAAAACGAGTCGCTTCATGTCACTTCCCCCCTGCGTTGATACAAAATTGCCCAAAAAGGAGAGTCTTAGGCTGAGGTTTGCAAAATGGACGCTATAGCAGAAAAGGGGTCAAGTCAAGTTAAAAAGCATTTTCTGCTTAACCCAAGTTTGCCATTTTTTTTACCGAAAGCTGATATTTCAGTATGTTAGTCGATTTTATGGTCACTACTCATTTTACGGTCGCGATTTTT
>NZ_AULM01000031.1 GCF_000422285.1 Desulfatiglans anilini DSM 4660 | reverse complement strand
GTTTTTCACGCTGCCACTGGCGCTTCCGGGCACGCTGGCATTCCTTCCGGGCGCAGTAGCGTTGGGTCTTGATGCGCGGATTGCGCTCGAAAACAGATCCGCAATGGAGGCATCGAATAGTCTCGTTCATGGTCGTCCTCCCCGTGGATGACAACCATAACACTTGTGAGCCTAATCTTTCGAGATTACACAAAAAGACGAAATAAAGAAGAGAAAGAAGCAGATCCAGGAAGAAAAGACAGGTTTTACATACAGGAAAGAAGGAAGAACCTGCAATGCCGGTTTTTCAGCCGCTCATTTTGGCCAGTTTTCTACCGGCTATGTCTGTCCATTTTTTGACCGGCGTTAATAAACATAGCGTTCCTCACTTGTAATTATGTCCAGGGAGCTCTATCTATAGATTTCTGCTGCGCGAATCCGGTGAATTTAACGGGAGCAGACCGGATAGCTTCGAAGCTGCATCGAATTTCCAATCGGGGCCAGCCGATCGGCGCGAATGCTGAGGGACTCTCGTCCTTCAGAACGGGATCGGCTGTTTGCCTAGGATGGAAAATGTCTTTCAGCCTGGTGCGTTTTTGAGCGAACCCTAGCGAACAGGAGGAGATAGGGCGAATTGCCGGGCCGGGATTCCACCGGTTGCCGCCGTGGCCCGTGCAACAGGCTGATGAAAAACGCCTATCGAAATGGCTACGCTTATCCCGTGTAAGGCCAGCACCCGATAAGGGTTCATGATTACACGGAATTTCGCAAGCCTTGCATCCAGCCGTTTTTAACAGCCTGCTCACAAGGGATTTTTTAGTATACAACTAGAGAACGCGCGAAAGAAGTCTCCGGACGCAAAGGCAGCCGAGGGAGAAACACCTTATCCATCCTCGTAGCAGAATCCTCCGTGAGAGGTAGACTTCGCTTTTGAAAAAGCGGGGGATTACGCACTCCAGAACACGATGTGAAAACAGCGGTTCTCTATATCGGAGCTAAGGTGAGGTTCAAAAAGTTCAGAATGATGAGCTTTCCTCATGATAGCGGTATGTCTAGAAGTTGGGTATGGGAGTGGAATATCGATTACTGAGCCAGATCATATATCCGTTTTTACAGAATATGTCAAAGAAATTATTAGAACAGCTGCGCGCAATCAGAAGCGCTCTGCATCATCAAGAACCCATTCGGAAATGACATCCCGGCGGACCCCCGCTTCCCATCCGGAAAGGAGGATTTTTCGTCACACGCTGCACGCGCGTGGTCCCGCCCCTGCTGGGCGGTTCCCGGTTTGTATACACCCTCCGCTTGCTTAGTCCCACCCCTTTGGAGTAAGGCCCGGCTTGAGCCATATTAGAAAACCAAGCGTTTGTGCTGAAGCGGCCTGTTGGTCAGCGCACCAGCAAACGTGCAGATGGACGCCGAGATGGTCCCGAAAGACCATTCCCGGATGGAAACGAACCTAGAAAGCGGGCAGGTCCTGATAGCGAAAGTGAGATGAAAATTTCCCTTGGATTTCAGGGAGATCGAGGAGACTGTCACCCTGGACTGCTGCTGCAGCTTCGGTGTATTTGCGGACACTTGCGCTGGTCGAAAGGCCTAGCCAGATAGCCATGGCGCCCGGAGAGACGCCTGTCTTGAGAAGATGGACGGCTGTCGTGCGTCTGATCATCTCAGGGGAAACCGCTCTGCACGTGAGGGAGGTCATCCGCGTGGCGGCTGCCGTCACTGCCTTGCGCAAACGGTCCTCGACACCGGAGCGAGTCAATATTTGGCCCTTCCGGTTCGGGAACAAAGGGGCGTCGCTCCCTATGCGCGCTGTTCCCAACCATTCGAGAATATGATGCCGAGTCATCGACCAAAGTGGAATCCTTCTTTCCTTCAGTCCCCCTCCGTGCAACCGGATGCTTCCAGAGCCGTTCAAGTAGACGTCGGATCGCCGCAGCAAAACGATCTCCGATACCCGGGCACCGCAGTTGTAAAGAGTTGCAAGCATCGCGCGATCTCTTGCTCCCGACCAAGTGGATGGATTGGGGGCCTGTATGATCGCCAGAACTTCTTCGTGGGATAGGCAGCTCATTTCGGGTTTTTTCAGGCGCTTTACTGGAATTGTCTGCAGGTCTTTCAGGATGAGACGGGCCTTGGGGTCATGGGCAGCGGCGAATGCCATGAACGAGCGCAGAGCCGCCAGGCGGATGTTGATCGTTTTCGGGACATTGCCGCGAACCGTCTCGAGATATTTCAGGAATTCAATGACAACAGAGGCGCTCAGATCGGCCGGGGTCAGATCGGATGCGTCCTTGGAATAGCGCGCTTCCATGAATTCCAGAAATATCCTGAGGGTATCGCGGTATGCAACAAGGGTTTTGGGACGTAAGCCTGATTGATCGGCAAGGTCTGAATAGAGAAATTTCTGCAATATTTTATTAAAACTTAATCCTCCATGCAAGCTTTTCATGATATTTCCCCACTAAGCAATGGTTTTTAGAATTATTGAATACCTGTCTTAAATGAGATTTCATCAGGAAATGGTTTTCTGGTGCAACCCCGTTTCCAATCCGGAAATGAGGAGCTTTTGCGAATATCCAGGAAATCAGGTGGTTGAGCTGAGATGACCTGTTGGTCGCCGCACAAGCAAACGTACAGATTGATGTCGAGATTGGCGAAAAAGCATTTTCGGATGGAAACGAATGAACTGTCAGCATTCAGCAGGTCCATCCGGGAATCGATTTTGACTGACCGGCTCAACCCAGGTTGGAATCCCCTTTATGGACGACCTGATGGAGCTGCAGACTGTTCGAGTAGGATAAATGATTTCCGTGTTGGAATCGTTCGAGAAGTTAAGGGCGATATATGATAGGAGTTATGTCGGAAAGTTTTGGCCGAATTCCTTCTTTCAATCATGCACTCAGCATAATCAAGTTGCTTTTTCGGAAAACGTTGAAGATTTACGGACTCAGCATAATTACCATTAATATTTTTACATAATTTGTCAGACGAAGAAAAAAAATCATGATGTAATATTAGTGATTGACAAATGTCTTATAATATGAAAAGAATCATGCCAAAGAGATATTGCTTAATGTAGAATACATGTATGGCATTATGTCATGTTTTATTATCAAAGTTACTGAAATTTGATTTGTATGTAACTGTAAATATATGAAAGTTTTGTTGTGTTAATGTAATTTTTTTTATATTGCGTTGCATATTTGATTTAAGAATGCCTTTGGTAGAATGATTATGTCTAGCAGGAAATGTTTTTTCGATTTCATTGCGTTCCCGACCGGGGCTTCTTTCCTGATGGGCGTTCCTTTTGGAGGTGATTGATGATGGTACTTCAGAGAGAAACGAGGAAAAGCAGTGATCTTCTGCACCGCTGGGCCATTTCTGCGTGTGTGCTCCTGTTACTGAGCGTCTGCCTTCCGACGTCTTTGACCGCGGCACAGGAAAATGAAATCGTTGCCAGGTGCCGGGTGGCGGCATCGTTGGATGATGCCGTCGAATCACTCGATAGCGGCTTTGTCGCCACAAACAAGAAATACACCTACGCGGGGAAAAACTATCTGCTTGCCTATCGATTTGACGAGGTTCAAATTCCCAGGAACGCGATCATCGAATCCGCCCAATTGTTTCAATATGCCTCCGGGTATGAGACGCGTTCGATCACGCTCCGGTATACGGGCGATGCGTCTGATGACTCGATGCCGTTTGACACCGCGCCTCATGGCCTCAGTGGTCGGAAACGCACGAGCGCAGCAGTGATCGATACGCCGGGGGCTTGGAACCATTATGATTTCAGCGCGAGTCCCGAACTGTCTGATATCGTGCAGGAGATTATTTCCCGCCCGGGGTGGGTCCAGGGAGGCGCTCTTTCCCTTATCGTCGAGGACCACGGTAGTGAAGGTATTCGCAAGGTGGACCATATCGATTACGTCACGGCCCATGCGGCTGAACTCGTCGTTCACTATCTTTACGATCCTTCCGACCCTTCGAACGACACCGTGCCCCCCGATGTGAGCATCCTCACGCCTCCTGCCGATACGAAAAGATCGGAACCCTGGATCGATCTCGAAGGTACGGCCTGGGACAACATCCTCGTGACAAAGGTCGAATGTGAGACCCGCTCCGGATACAAGGCGGCCGCAACCGGTACAGGTGAATGGTCCATCCTGGACGTGCCCTTGGTCGAAGGCGCAAACTCGATTACGGTACGGGCTTGGGACGGGTCCGGCAATTGCGGGACCGCTTCGCGCCACATCACGTATATCCCTCCGGACGGCCTTCTACAGGAGGCTTTTCTTTCTGTGACGGCCGGAGAGAACGATGCCTTCGAAAAGACTTACAACGGGGCCGTTGTGTCAAGTAACAGCGTAATTTTAATCGGAAAGGATCAGACGGCCGGCTTCCGGTTTCTGAATTGTCCGATTCCTCCCAACGCGGCGGTAGAAAAGGCCCACCTTCTGATGGCCTGCGCATCCGGTGTGGAGAACGACGTAAGTCTCAAATACGTCGCCGAGCGTTCAGCCTATTCCGAGGCCTTCGGCTGGAGGTCGTTAGATCTCAGTTCAAGGCTTTACACCAGCGAATCGGTGCTGGACCGCAGCCCCGTCTGGCAATCGGGCGTGTACAACGCAAGCCCGAACCTGAGGCAGTTGCTGCAGAGCGTGATCGAATTGCCGGGATGGCAGGAGGGCAATCCCATCAGCATTCTTGTGTATGACAACGGAAGTTCCTCCTACCGCAGCCTGCGAGCTTTTGAAGGGGATCCATCAGAGGCGGCTGCACTGTACGTTCAATACCACCTTCCGGGGGAGGATTCGGTGACAGCTGTTGCGGAGCCACAGGCGGTGGTGCCAGGGGAAAATGTCCATTTTCGGGCTGTTTCCTTTTATTCCGATCCCGTTGTTTCCTTTGCATGGGATTTCGGAGACGGAAGTACGTCAGCGGAATCTGAACCCGTGCACCGGTACGAAATGGAAGGCGCGTATACCGTACACGTAGAGGTTCTTTTCGCGGATGGCGCACTTTCCTCGGATACCGTCGATATCGTCGTGATGCAGGAGCCCGCCTATGAAGGATTTGCTGAGGGGTTCGGCGCTGCAACGACCGGTGGGTGGGGACATGAGGAATTCACGGCCAGCAGTCCATCGGAATTGGAGGCCATCCTCAGTGCCACCTGTTCAGCGGGTGGAAATGCATCCATCCGGCTTTCGGGTGATTGGAGCTATCATTCAGATATCCACCTGGACCAGTTGCAGAATGTTACCCTTGATGGATTGGGGTCTGGAGTCGTTTTCTCGGATATGACACTTTACGTCATTGGTTCTGAAAATATCATTCTTAGAGGATTGCGGGTCAGAAAATCCAGTTTCCCTTTTGATTGTGTCCAGATTAATTCATGCTGTAATATGATCATAGATCATTGTTCTATCGCTGATTCAGGCGACGGCAATCTGGACATTACCGGTTATAGCTACGGTGCAAGCAAGGATATAACTGTTTCGTGGTGTATTCTCGCAAATACGTGGAAACAAAGCCTCGTTAAATATAACGGGACAACCAATATCACTCTGCATCACAATTTGTTCTACAATAGCGGTGCAAGACTTCCCTCATTGAATGAAGGTGTTTTCGATTTGCGTAATAATGTTATGTACCAATGGGGAAGCTACGGAACACTACTGGCCATGGGTGCACGAGCCAACATCGTTAATAACGTTTACCGGCTCGCTCCGAACAGTACAAGGGGGCATGCCGCAATCTGGTATTTCGATGCGGCTTCGGCTGCCTGGATTGACGGAAATATCCTGCCTCCTCAGGAGTTGGACCTCTCCCGACTGTCGGCGCCCCTGGACGTACCTCCAGTTACCACTCAAACAGCAGAGGCGGCGTTTTCAGCTGTGTTGGATCAGGCTGGAGCCCTGCCGCTCGATCCGTATGATAAGGAGATCGTGATCAATATCCGAAGCGGCGTCTTCCCGCCGCTTCCCCATTTCCTCGATTGAGGTTGTATGGGGATTTGCAACAGTCGGGGAGGGTAGACTCTGAAAGAGGCATCCTGAACGGAAAATTGCATGCATGCAGGCCTTTGAAAAACGGCCACGTGAAAGGCTTGCAAAATCACTTGGAATAATAACCTCTTATGGATGCAACGCAGGGGGGCGGGTTGGGGATAACGCAGCGGATGTTTTTTTCCGCGGCTTGTTAAGCCAATTCCGGCCCGGTATTCTCCGGGGCAACTCTCAGGGCGCATGTTTCGATGAGGGTCTTGATGGCGGCCTGGCGGTCCGCTGAAAGGCGACCAAACTGAATGCCCATACGTCGCGTTTCCACCAGCCCGAATGAATGATCTTCTCTGGGGCAGCGCCGATCGTAGATTATTCTGCACGGAGTGTCTCGAACGACGAAATGACCGCCTATCATAAAGATGTCGACAAGATCAAAGAGGGTATCTATCGGTTGGCGCTCATTCAGAACGACGTACTGAACAGTCATGCCACCTGTACTGATATCCTTGATCAGGCCAAGTATTTTGCCAGCGTGTGTGAAAGAATAGACATCTTTGTCGAGTAAAAAGCGCTGGAATGCTCTTTTCTCTACAAATTGAATTTTATCATTTTCTTTCATCGCCTCCACCAATTCCTTTATTATATAATAATTTATCTGTAAAACATGCAGTACATATCCATATTGCATAGAGTGTAGTATTGCTTAAATAAGTTTGTATGCTATTAAAACTCTTTCTGATTATTTTAGTACGCGTTAATATGAGTTGGCGCATATTTCTATTATTATGAAAAAATTGCCAATAGACTTCATCCTTGACCGGATAATTTCACCTAGATCGGTATGAATAGATGGTTAATGGCATTTTATTGCTTGACGGGCTTTGCTCTCTATTTTATATTCCCGGCTGTCGCCGGAAGATCTGTAGAGCATCACATTCGTTGGTTCCGCCCGGGCAACGCTTCGGGAATGTTCGCAACGTCAAGACAGGAGGGGAACGCGATGTGAGAAAGCGATGAAGGGCCGTTCGAAAAAGGCAAACCATTCCGATAAGGATGGGACGCAAAGCCACCGGCCGCAGAACAGCGCTTCTGGGTGATCATGGGTCGGCGGTTGAGATGCGGGGCGCCTCTCTTGGGGATGCAGTCCGGGCAGTCAGCCGCTTGTGCCACTCCATCGTTCGCATCGGGAAGCGGTTCCGGTAGCGGGGTTGCTCGGACGAAATGCTTTGGTAGGACATCCTGTGGTCTATTCCATCATTTCGTCTGTATTCTGGGAATAAACCATCAGGAGGTGCAGAGGTATGTCTTACCGCAGCAAAGGCGAACATGTTTTTTGGCTGATCCTTTCTCTTGTCACCGTTCTTTTATGGCCCGGACTGCATCTGTTCAGTTCGTCCGCCGCTGCTCAAGGATTCGATGAGTTCATCGTATCCCTTCAGCCCGACCACAACGCCAAGAATCTGGATCCCCGAGCGCTCGCCGAAGGGGCTGGCGGCCGACTCAAAGCGGTTATGCCCAATAGGCCGCATTTACTCCTCATCCAAAGGCATCCCGGCATCCTTCAGGAACGGTTTCTCCAGGCCTTGAACCGATTTTCCGGTTTCATTCGTGTCGAACCGAACGCTCCGGTCTCTATCCCGGACCCGGCGCCGGATGCGATCCTGGATGGCGGCTCGATGGGCGGCGGAGCTTTTGCGGCCGCGATCCCGAACGATCCCTATCTTACCTGGGGGTATACCGATATCGAAGCGGATCAAGTGGCTTACTGGAGAGGGGAGGGGCCTGTGGTGGCGGTCATCGACACGGGCGTCGATTACAGGCATCCGGAACTGGCAGGGAGAGTGATCCCCGGCTATGATTTCCATAACGGGGATGCCGATCCTATGGATGACCACGGCCATGGGACACATGTCAGTGGTATTATCGCCGCTGCGGCGGACAACGGAGAGGGAAGCGCTGGAGTCATCGACAGCGTGAGGATTCTCGCCTACAAGGCTCTCGGGAGTGATGGTTCGGGTTCCACCTGGAACGTGATTCAGGCCATCTATGATGCCGCCGACCGGCCCGAGGTGCGCGTCATCAACTTGAGCCTCGGCACGTACATGGGGACCGTGATTTTTCACGATGCGGTCGATTATGCCGTTGACAAGGGGAAACTCCTGGTGGCGGCAGCAGGCAACAGCAACAGCACCGAAGCGAATTTCCCCGCTTTCTGGTCGCTTTATTCGGATGGGGTGATGGCTGTTGCAGCGAACGATCAGCGGGATTGCAGGGCTAGCTTTTCCAATTACGGCGAATATGTGACGATCTCCGCGCCGGGGGTGAGCATCTTTTCCACGTTGCCGGGGGGAGGCTATGGATCCTGGAGCGGGACCTCCATGGCGACGCCTTTTGTGGCGGCGGCTGCAGCCCGGCTTTTTGCCCAAAATCCGAACCTTACATATGGCGAGGCGGCGGAGATCCTCGAGGCGTTTTCGGATCGACTCCAGTTCGATGGTTCCTGCTGGCCCACCCTTCACCGCAATTTTGGAAATTTGAATCTCTTCCAAGCGCTTGCGGTGTGTCCGGGTGATCCCTCGGACAAGACCCCGCCCATGGTCGAGATCCTCTCTCCAACCTCCGAACCGAGTTGTCGCAGCGCAGAAAGCCCGGTGACGATCGCAGGCAGGGCGTCCGACGATTCAGGCATCGCCTATGTCACCTGGCAGAATGACCGGGGAGGCTCAGGGCCGGCAGAGGGTGGAGCGAACTGGTCCATCCCGGCCATGCAGCTTCAGGAGGGCGAAAACCAGATAACGGTCACTGCGTGGGACACCGCAAACAATCAGGGGAAAGCGATCATCCTGATTGTCTATGAACCCGATCCCTCCGTTTTGCGGACCATCGAAGTGCAGGTGGCGGATCGGTATATGGATTCACTCGAAAAGACCTATAACGGGATGACTTTGCCGACATTCGGAAGGCAATATGTTGGTGCGGGTTATATCAACGCTTTTCATTTCGATCGGCTTCCGATCCCCTTAGGCGCAAGCATCGTTTCGGCCAAATTGAAAATGTATTGCTGGGGATATGGGGATCGCAGCGTGGACCTCCTCTACCAGGGGGAGGCCGCGGATGACGCCTCTGCCTTTTCGGCGGTTTCCAGGGACTTGAGCGGCCGGCCGAAGACCTTGGCTTCGATCGCCGACCGGCCGGGTGTGTGGGTCAACGGGGCATACAATGAGAGCCCGGATCTGCAGAGTGTTGTACAGGAGATCGTTCAGCGGCCGGGCTGGCGAGAGGGTTCGGGGATGAATCTTTTCATCTCCGATCGGGGCAGTAACGCCTACAGGCGGGTTGCCGCATTCGAGCAGGACCCCGCGCAAGGGGCGCTTCTGACAGTGACGTACCGAATGACTGCTCTGCCTGAAGACGATGTGCCGCCGCAGATTCACATCACGGATCCGGTTATGCTCGGACCTCTGGTGACCCACCTGCTGCAGATCGATGTTTCCGGGACGGCCTGGGATAACGTGGGCGTCACCCGCGTGCACTGGTCGACGGACAAGGGGGTCTCGGGCCTAGCCGATGGGACGACGCACTGGCGCATCGACGCCATTCCTCTTCAGGAGGGTTTGAACACCATTGTGGTATGTGCCGATGACGCTGCAGGAAATGAAACCCCAAGGCTGATCGAGGTGTTTTCGGAGCCGGTGCCCGAGGGAGAACCTCAGACGATCCAGGTAGAGATCGGGACGGGTTCGGACGATGCCGGGGAAAAAACCTATAACGGCGCTGTCTCGACAATCGGGAAAACGATGTATATAGGCCAGGGGTGGATCAACGGCTTCCGGTTTGCATCGGTTCCCCTGCCGCCCGGGGCGGTGATCCGGGAGGCGTTTCTGCAGATTCCCTGCCGTCTTTATGGGACCAACCCCATCAGGATCAGGTACACCGGTGAGATGAGCGCACACTCCGACCCGTTCACGAGCGCTCCGCACGGCCTGAGTGCAAGGCCGAAGACGATGGCGGAGGTTCTCCATGAGCCGGGCGCTTGGGAGCAGAACGCATACAACGGGAGCGCAAACCTTTGCGCGATTGTCCAGGAGATCGTGAACGCACCAGACTGGCGGAGCGGCAATGCATTGGCCCTTTTTGCAGAGGATGCCGGGAGCGACCGCTGCCGAATGATTCCTTGCTTTGAGCTGGACCCGTCTCTGCCGATTATTCTCAGCATAACGTTTGTCCCATGAGTGAAGAGAGCCACCCTCCCCTCCCGCACCGCCTTCAGGACTGCGCGGTGCGGGAGGGGGATAAGCGGCTCTCCGTTCCGCTGCTCGTTACGCAACCGGCAGTCCGGTCGAGAGGCTGCCGGTTGTCTGTCCATGGCCTAGGGAAGGGCCAGCGTTTTGTCGGTGAAGATGCAGTAACCGCCGATGTTGCCGGTCTTCAGGTCGATGGGATAAATGATCCCCAGCAGGAATTCATCTCCGGACACGTATCCGGCGGCGTTGAGGGCTGCCACGACGCTGTTCTGCGTGTCGAAGCGGTCGAGGCTGACGAAAGTCAGGTTCGCCTGCAGTTGATCGGAGGCCGTGTTCCCGCTGGTGACACCCCCTGCGACCAGGGGTGCGTTCGGGGTGAAGATCGCGAGTCTCTCCACGGTTTCTTCACTGAAATTGACACCCTTGACCTGCAGTGTTCCATCCGATTTCAAGATGAAATCCGTGATGCACGCGCATTCGATGCCCGGCCGCACATAGCAGGTTTCGGTGGATTGGTTCAGGGAAATGCGCAGGGTGGAGACCTCCAGGAACGACAGTCCAAACCACTGGGTGACGTGTGGTGGCTGGCTTTTCCCGCGCAGGCCGATCGTTCCGTTCGGAACGTACACGAAACAGAGGCAGAAGTGGCCGTCGCCGGCATAGTAGAAGGCCGCCGGTTCGCCATACACGCCGACAGGATTCTTGTTTGCGCCTCCGTATGATCCGTCCGCACCTTCGACATACAGAATGACGTCGGTCGCCATGGTTGGATTGACATTGCCGTATTCCGAGAAGGTAACGAACTCCTTCACTCTCACTTCCGTGTTGTTTTCAAAAAAGACGTTGTATTCCCCGGACGGATAAAAAATGATGCGCCTGAAGGTGTAGACACCAGACTGGAGATAGACCTTGCCCTTGAAGCCGACGAACAAGTCGCGATAGGCTCCAGGAGGGACGACCTGACTGCCGCCGGATGGAATCACGACGTCCACGAGCCCAGGAACAATGGCACCTGGAAAAGCGGGAAAGGCTGGCAGATCCTTGAAGCCGGTGTCGTTCAACGAGTTGTTTCCCATGTCAATTTCGAGCAGGTCCGGACCGATCCTGCCTGCCGTTGCAACATCTAAATAGGAACCTGTTGCGGCATCGTAAATGATGTGACTCACTGCCGCGAAGTTCCCCAGACGGATATTGGGTGCAATCACTGCCACATCGGCCACGGTTGGAGCCCCGACAGGGATGCGGCATCGGGCCTTGCCTCCGATCTCGGCGAAATAGCGGCTGCCAAGATCCGTCCTTCTGCCTGCGCCCGTATAGGCATTTACGTCCGCTGCGCCCCTGATGATCAGTTGATCGTCCACCAGGATCATGAAATCTTCCAGCTTATACTCAGCCGCCTGAGAGATGGAGGGTATAAACCCGAGGAGGACGGCTAGCGTCAAGAGGGCGAGCAGACCCCGAAAGACATTTTGCCGGGTCCCCTTCAAGAAGTCCGTCGATCTTGCTTGATTTACCTTCATGATTTTCCTCCCTGATATAGAATAAATAGGGTTGAACAAAAATGCTCATGAATAAAAAAACCAAAAGTTTAATGAGTTCACCTCCTTTCAAGCAGGTGCAATTTATAAGCGGGCCCTATTAGAAAGAAGCAGGGCCTTCCCTTTTACGAGGAATCCCTGTGGGGATGCCGTAAACGGTTCAAAAAAGATTAGTGGTATTGGTTTGACAAGGGCTAAAAAGATAATTGTGGATTAATGGGAATTGGATAGTATGCGGAACAAAAATTTAATAGTACATTTTCAGATCGACATTAATAAACAATTATCAAAAATGTATATATATTATAGTAGAACAAATTTATACAAACTATAAGTAGTATATAAATGCAACAATATGCTAATATAAATAAGTTTTGAATTTTAAAAAAAAATACGGTGCCAGATTTCAAGGGTAACCAAAGAGTTTATCAGCGTGCTTGAACAGGAATAAAATGACGATCGGCCGGAAAAATACATTTCCAGTATATTTCTGATATTTTTTTTATCAAAATAATTGCGGTTCAGGGTTTTATTGTCATAAAGAATGTCGCAGATAAAATCTTTCAGCTGAGATATATACCACTGGTCCTTGGGTATTGAAAAACCTTTCTTCCGCCTGTTGAGTATTTCATCGGGAACCATGCCAGAAAATGCCTTCTTCATTAGATATTTTGTTTCTAAATTATTAATTCGATATTTAATAGGAATTGTTTGATAAAATATCAACAAATACTTATCGAGATATGGGAAAGAAGGGGTGATGGCGTTTGACGAACAAGCTCCTGCAGTCTTTGGTATGAGATCGTCATGTAAGTAAAAATAAATGTCATAAAAAAGATATTGTTCTATTGCGGAGCGATCCCTGACTTTTTCCATCTTAAAAATAATATTGCGATATGGATTGAACGCATTGTGTATAGAAAAAAATTCTTCTGTATATAAATGCCGCTTTAATAGCAAACTTATAATGTTATTGCTGTAAAATTTTTCTTCAAAAGGAATCGACGTTGAATAGATTTTTCTTTTTATTTTATCCAAGTAATTATCATTTGAGGTGGAAATCGGCATTTTTTCAAATATTTTTTTAACGCCAATTTTTCTTGTAAATTTTTTTAATAGATTATCGTTATGCATTGCCAGTTGGAAATTTTTATGTTGATCACTTCCAAGCATCAACTGATCAGGTCCATCTCCAGTCAATACAATATCGGAATAATCGGCCGCTGTTTTTGCGGCAAAATACGATGGGAAGACAGAGGAATCTTTAAACGGGGAGTCAAAATGATAAGTCATTTTTTCGAAAAGGGGCTGGATATCTTCAGGCTGTATGGTTTTTGAAATCCAGTCCATTGCGTATTCTTTTGCAATGAGACCTGCATAAGGAATTTCATTGAAAGACGGCTCTGTAAATCCCATCGTAATCGCCTTGAATGCGACATTGAATCTCGTGCTCAGGAGCGAACATATACCGCTGGAATCGACACCGCCACTTAAGTAAGCGCATATTCGGTTATTATATTTTGTTCTTTTTTTAAGTGAATTCGTCAATAGAGAGCAAAATCTACTTATATAATGATTTTCAGAATGAATATCCTCCGTTTTAAAGGTGAATAACCAGTAATTGTGCTTCCGAATTTGATTTTGTTGTACTTTGATAGTTGTGCCTGGTTCAATTTGCATTATATTTTTGAACATTGTTTCAGGATGCGGTACATAGCCAAATGTAGGAAAATCATTGATACCTGCATAGCTTATTTCTGGCACAAATAAGCGGGATACAATGATCGATTTTATTTCAGATGAAAAAATGAAATGATTTTTACTGCTATAATAATATGTTGATTTTAATCCAAGCATATCTGTTGTCAACAAAAGTGATTTGTTTTGTGAATCCCAAATTAAACTTCGAAATTCTCCGTCTAAATACTGCGCATACTGTGCGCCATGTTTGATGTATAATGCTTTAAGTATATTGTGATAGGCATAATCGTTTTGGACAATATCGTTGAAGCCAAGCTGCTCTTTTAAATCATCGATGTTGAAGATTTTTCCATCCAGGTGTGGAAGGATAGAGTGGCTTTCAAGTTCACGTTTGGAGTTGGCTGTATCAGGGGGTTCTTGTCTATGTGGAAAAAAAGCAATGGCGATGTCCTTTGTGACATAGGTGAATGGCTTTTGGTCCGGATGATTCCGTAATGGTTTTGTCATGCCATCTAGAATGAATTTTTTTGCCGGTATGGACAAATCGTATTGTGCATCCGTAAATCCACATAAAAAGCTCATATTCTTGCCTTTTGATAGCTATTTGGTGTGTTTCTGGTGAGTTCAGTAAGTGAAATGTTTATTGGGTATCGATATATTAATCGCATTATGTGTGACATGTCGCTTTTTTGGATTTTCGGGTTGCAGATGATTTCACCTACGCATTTGCGAACTTTTCTGTAAGAGGGTTGCATTTATTGACTTGCGAAGGCGGTTTGACTGTGCTCTCTAATGGGATAAAGCAATGGCTGCAATGCTTTATGTGGAGAGGAAGAGTATTCGGCGGAGGTATCGAATACCTTTGCGTCCTCTTCCATGTGTCGCGTCATAGCGTCGATGATGCAGCAGCGTAATGCTAGGTCGAAATAATCCACTCTCTCTCGTAGGTTGAGTGTTTTTTGTATGGCTTTTACCACGCGTGGATGCAAGAAGGGACGGAGTTTACGAGTCAGAGGGAATTTCTGGGTGATTGGTTTTGAGCCATTGTTATGCAAATGCCAAATTGCAGCTTCAATCAGAACGGGCGGGAATATTCCCCGACAATGCGTCGAATGGAGGAGATCGTGCATGAATTCCAATACGTCCTTCCGTTTTAGATAGCTTCGTCCGAGATCTATAGCTGGGTATTTTGCGAACGGGACATTTGGAGAACATGACGTGACAGCGGCCCGAAAGAGTGTTTTCTCGGTCCGAAGGTTATCCGGCAGGCGTCTGACAAAGTGTATGATCTCGCGTGATATGAGAGGAGTCATGATCTCGACGTAGGGCTGCTTCAATTCGTTCAGAGCGGAAAGCCAAACTGGGAAGAGATAGTCCGTATACAACCGGTCACGCCACATCTCCAAGGTTTCAGATGCCCTTCGATTCAAACTGCTTGGCCATTTCTGGGTATACGAATCTGTTAGCCCCATATTTTTTAAATCATCATAGTCACTCAGCATGGTTGCCAGGCAGAATTTTCTGAAGTCCAGTTCAGAATACAGGGTGCGGCTTCCAAAGCACTCATCACCTCTGATGATACCTTTTACGTTTCTTGAGGATAGCTGTCGCCAGAGTTCGAAACCATCCAAGTATGGCTCGAACTGGTCGATTCTGCCTTCTCCAGCTGTGAGGAATCGTTCGAATACGGTACTGAAGCCTTCTTCAGAGATTTCGGTGTCAAAATAGGTATGGTTTACATTTAACACCTTGCAAAGATTTGTGGCCACCGCAGCATCGGTCCACCGGTGTTGTTGGGCATTGGATTTACCCCAGGTCACACAGCGAAGATTTTTGTAGTTACGGTGGAACTGGAGCAGAAGCATGCGGCTGTCATAACCCCCTGACAGAGGAAGGACCCAGTCTTGCGGATCGATTTTTATCCGGTCAAGGGCGTTTTCGATAATATTTTGTAATTCCTGAAGAAGCATCGATTGTGGACGATTTTGTGGCGAAAATGTGGTTTCTCCCGATGTCAGGTTCGTGCGCCAGGATAACCTGTCTAGATACAGGCGGCTGTTGAGTGGGAGCGCTTTGATGCGACGGTCCCATGATATTCCTGGGCCGATAGTGCCGGAAGATAGCATCCAGGCATGTGCTTCTTCGTTGGGCTCGAAGGAGCCGAGGAAGTGTACAATGGCCCTCTGCGAAGTAGAGGCGATGAAAAGGGAGGGTGTCTTGGTATACCAGATTGCGCGTGAACCCATCAGGTCCGTTGCCAATTCGACGGCCTCGTGCGAGGAGCGAAACAAAGCCATCGAACCGTCTGGGATGTCCTTTCCGGGTCTGCCCCACTCATGATCAGCTTCGAACAGGTAACCCATGGCAACACTGCCGTCCTGGATTTGTATCAGATTATTCGGGTTGAAAATTGCGATATGCACGCCGGCCTGATGGATGATTTTCAGGGAGGAGGGTGTAAAATTGTCGGGCATTAATCGTTTTGCCAATATAGCCGCTTCTTCGGAGAACGACGTTCTTTCCAGACCGTGGCGTCGGCACAGTAAAATCAGTTTTGCCATTGTCGAATCCTCTCTAGAACCATCCTGAAATGATGTCCCTGTAGAGCCCAGTTTCCAATCCGGAAATGAGGATTTTTGTTCACACGCTGCGCCTGCTCAGGTGCACCGTTTCGCGGCTGGTCCCGGTTGTGGCAATATCAAGGGAATCAATTCTTTGCGCGGAGGAGCCCAGCAGGTCGCTGCACAAGCAAACGTGCAGATTGATGCAGAGATTGGCAAAAAAAACCATTTCCGGACGGAAATTGTCTAGTTGTGGAATTAGATAATCCAGGATTGATTTATCTGTTAAATGCCAATTCAAGCTTTGATGTGGTGTAATTGACCTGAGAAAGAGGCGACGTCCCTCTGTATAATTTCTCAGAACCTATTTGAACAGTTATTGTGAAATTTGTAATGCTTTTACAAAGAGCGATATATTGCTCATTAGACATGGAAGCTTTCAAATCTGGGAAAAAGTTCCATTTATCAAGGAAGACATAAAAATAGACAGAAGTCGAAGTTGCATCCATGAATATAAGTTCACGAATGCCAGGACCACCCGAAACGTAGCGATACTTGGTGGTACCCTCAACAGTTCCAGCGGGAATTGTTTGGGAAAATTTCGGGAGATCGGGGTCTCCGAATTCGATCGAAACCGTGACATCTTCGTTGAAAGGCATACTGAATATTCCATCAGGACCTTTTTCCAGGTACGACACGTCGCTCCCTCGGTCATAATTATCATACCCTTGGAAATAGAACGTGAATTTGGCTTTTCTGTTTTCCATGTCGGAGTATTCACCCGGAGGTGGCTCCGGTGGAGGGGAGGGAGGAGTGTAAGTTACCAGCAGGGTCATGCTACTTTCATTTCCGCGGGCGTCCACCCCATAGATCATGACAAGATTTTCCCCTTCCTCCAAGGGGATACCGTTGGCGTGCCATGCCCAGTTCATCCAGTCCGATGTCGAGCCCGCGGCAATATCGCCCTGGGATGAATTGGTTGACCAGCTGATCATGACGATGCCACATGGTTCGAAGGCATAACCGGAGAGATCTACGCTCGGGGAAGATGTCGTAAAATGACTTTCGGAGGTTGGAGCCGTTATGGCCAGGTTCGGTCCTTCAACGTCGTCGACGCAGGCGACTGAAGCGTTTGCTCCTTGCATGCCAAAGAGAAGCATGCCGAAAACACAAGAGATCGCTAACACACCGATAACCAAGTACCTGATAAAATTTCTTTTCATTACGTCCTCCGAATAAATAGTGTTTTGTTCAATCTGGTTTTTGATGGATTAGATCGACATGTTTTGCCAAACAATAAACAAACCAACTTGTAGCAACCAAGAAAAATTTGTTCTAGCAATTGTTTTTATATATAAATCTAAATTCCTTGAAAAGACTGTATATTTGCCATTTGATATGTTCCATTTCTTCCTTCTCGAAAAATTTCATCAAAAATAAAGACAGGGGATAAAGCGTCATAAGTGCAAAATTAATAATAATGCGAAAAAAAAGGCTTATCTCCGGGAGGCGCGACCATATAAAAATGACAATTCCAAACGCTATGACATTTTTCATCATTCTCGTATATTGATAATTTATGGGGTATAAGGCCTGACTTATGAACCATGCAAGGACAGTACGCAATCCATAGGCTATCATAGTCGCCCATGCAGCGCCTATGATCCCATGATGTGGAATGAGAAATAGACATAATACGATATTCACGGTTGTTGTTATTAAAAGCAATGGAATTAGATAAACGGTTTTTTTCATCAAATAAAAACTTCTGCTTGGAATAAAAAAAAGAAATTGAAGAACTGATGATAATGCAATGATATGAACGATTGGTAAGGCGGTTATGTATCTACTTGATCCAAATATAAAGAGCAATTCTTTACCCATCATAATGGTTGCTAAAGCAAGCAAGAGAATCAGTGCAAAATTGTATGTAGTTACATAAGCGAATATTTTCTTTGCCTCCTCCTCATTTTCATCTGTCGCTGTTTGATAGTAGAAAGGGAGCACTGCCCAATGAATGCCGTTGATGACGAGTTCGAAAAGGATGCTGCCGATCGCGTAGCCTACTGCGTAAACTCCCACCATGGCCAGCGCGACGTAACGTTGAAGGATCAGTTGATTGGCCATCTTGAGCGCCCAGTTCCCGAGCCTTACAGGGCTGTCCGGCAAACCGAAGAGCAGGGCTTTCTTCATCAGCGTCCATGAAAACCGAAAGCGGAGATAGGGGTAGAGATAGTAGAGGTAAACGACATAGAGGATGGCGGATGCAATGCATGCCCCGAGGATGGGGCCCAGCGCCTCCATGCGGTATACCATGACAAAGAGGAGGGAAAGACTCACGATCAGAGTCATTTGCGCCAGATTGAGCATCACGAAGCGCTTGGCCTTCCCCTCCGCTCTGAACAGGGTCCTTGGCAGGATGCCGATGGCCGCTAGGAGGACCGTGATGAGTGTCAGGATGCCGTAGGGACGAAAGGGGATGTCCTCGATGAAATATTCCCACAGCGGGGCTCCCAGAATAAGAAGCGGAAGAGATACGCAGATGCCGAAGCTCGTGGTCAGGAAAAACAGCGTCGAAAAGAGCAACTCGCGCTCTTCATGCGTCTTGCAGTCATAGTAGAACCGCATGGAGGACGCGGGGGTACCGACTTCGTAAATGACTGCGAGAAGGTCGCGGACAGTTCTGACTATCGAAAGCACTCCATATTCTTGAGTCGACATGCACCGTGTAAAGACGGGCATCGTAATGATCGAGAAGGAGCGCATGAGGATGTTGCCGAGGGTGTAGACTGAGGATTCGCTAAAGAGCCTTTTTAGTTTGTTGTACATATCGCCTCGGGGCGGATCGGCGGGAGAGGTTGCCAGCGCACGGGGTAGTGCGGGGTATAAACAAGCGCTTAGGTCTAGGCAGAGTTTGGGCAAAAGGACCATTGCCGGACGGAATCCAGGTTATATAGCAGCCATTCTAATCGATGGTTTCAGGGTTGCCCGATTGGCTTCGTCGGCTGGCTGGAGGCTCTGTTTTGAACCGTAGTAATCCAGATACCATCGAATAAACCTGGGGACGCCTTCTTCGACGGTCGTAGGGGGCAGATAATCGAAATCGCGTTGGAGGTCGCTGATGTCAGCATAGGTGGCGGGTACGTCTCCTGCCTGCAGCGGCAGATACTCCTTGACGGCCTCCAGACCGAGCGACTTTTCGATCACCGCGATGAAGGCTAGGAGGGGGACCGGTTGGCCATTGCCGATATTGTAGACCCTGAACGGGGCGTAACTCGTACCCGGGTCCGGTCTGTCGCCTGACCAGGCCGGATCGCCCTTCGGCGGGCGCTCCATGACCCTGACAACGCCTTCGATGATGTCATCGATGTAGGTGAAATCCCTTTGCATCCTCCCATAGTTATAGACGCGGATGGGCTCTCCGGCCAAAATCGCCTTGGTGAAAAGGAAAAGGGCCATGTCGGGCCGGCCCCAAGGGCCATACACCGTGAAAAACCGCAACCCCGTACAGGGAAGTCCAAACAGATGGGCATAGCTGTGGGCCATCAGTTCATTGGACTTCTTGCTGGCTGCGTAAAGGGAGACGGGGTGGTCCACATTCTGGTGGACGGAAAACGGCATGCCCGTGTTGGCTCCGTATACCGAGCTCGATGAGGCGAAGACCAGATGGGGCACGCCTTGATGACGACAGGCTTCGAGGATGTTCAGGAAGCCGGCGATGTTGCTTTCGATATAGGCGCCGGGGTTTGAGAGGGAGTATCGCACCCCTGCCTGAGCTGCGAGGTGAACGACGACATCGAAGCGCTGGCGGGCGAACACCGTCCGCAAGAGGATGGGATCTTTCAGGTCGATCCGGTGGAACACAAACCGGGAGGATTGCTTGGTCAGCTGTTTGAGGCGATCGTATTTTATTTGAATGTCATAGTATTCGTTCAGATTGTCGATTCCGATGACCGTGTCACCTTGTTCCAGCAGCCTGAGGGCGAGATGAAAGCCGATAAATCCCGCAACTCCAGTCACGAGCACACATCTTGAATCTTTGGATGTCATCCTGAATCCTTTCGTAGGTTTTGGTTTATGTTTCAGAAATTCAGCTGATGGGATACAGGAAAAATGTCGGATAAAAAATCAGGACGGAAAACGCAAAGAATGATGTCGAAGCGTATAAGAATAAAGCTGTTATACGAATGATGGTTCCAAGCTTCCGTAATAGTGGGGGTTAATCGAATCGGCCTCCATTTTAATATATTTGTCATTTCTAATGCCATTGTATTTCCTGATGATCAAGTCTGCAATCATCTCATATGATTCGACAAATAGTTTGTCGATATCAATGCTGTCGATCATATTGTCGTTCCACACAACCGTACTTTCCTGTACAGTGTTTTTTATCTGATGGAATTTATCCCCCAACGCACTGATCTTTTTCTCGAGGGGAACCTCCTTGTTGAACGCGACGTTCATCAGAAACAGGTATTGAATAACACGGGGGACATGCCGGTTGTGTGACATGATCGGAACTACAACAAATTTCCGCTTGTCTCGACGGCCTTTACCAACGAGAACGTGTCCGTTTTGTACGACGATCTTTTTGGTCCCCACAAGACGACTGTCCTGTTCGACACGGGAGGGAATATCCTTCAGCGCGCCGTCTTTGCTGAGCACGCTGATCGTCGTTTCGTCGACGGGTTCACCCAGAAGGTTCAGATGATCGATGCGATAGAGGATCGAGCCTTTGATCGCCGAAATCACCGACTGCAGATTTCTCAAAAGGATCACGTTGCGGTTCGAAAGTTGCGCGACGTCGAATCCCTGGGCCCCCAAGCGGTCGAAGAAAAGGCCTTTCGCCCTGTCGTGTTCGCTGATTCGGCTGGTGCCGACCGTGACGGTCTTGGCCTGGTGCTTGATGGCGTCGATCGGCCGTGCCAGGCCGTTAATGCAGCTGTCCAGGCAGGAAAAGAGTTTGTTCAGGATATGGGTTGCCGTCCCCTTTACGCCGAAATCCAGTTCGAAGTCAGAAGCGGGCAGCCTTCCGGCCAGGTATTTTAGAAGGAGAATCAGGTCGGAGGCCGGTCGGAGGCCGATGACCGCGGGAATCCGTTTGCTTGCCTTCAGTGCGCGGAACTGATGGTAGAACTTTATGATCTCCTCCCTGAAGGTGTCTTCGAGCAGGATTTCATAGACGTCCAGCCCCTTGGCGGAATAGGCTTCGATTCGATTGCGCAGACTCTCCCTGAAGTCAAAGAGCAGGTTGCTGATATCGTTGATCGTCAGGGCTGCGTAGTACCCCCACAGGTGGCCGACGAGGGTGTTGACGATGGGGGACAGGTGCTGTTTGATCGCCGGCACATGAAAGATATCCTCGGCATAGGGTTCGAAGCGGTCCTCCCCTTCGTTGGCGATAACGATCGGCAGGGCGTTGTGGGCCCTGAAAATGGCGGTGTCCTTGATGATGTCGCCGATGACCTTGCCGTTGGTGCCGGCGGTGCAGACAAAGATCAGAGGCTCGGAAGAGAGGTCGATGTGTTTCTTGTCTTCGACGTAATCCGATGAGATGGTTTTGTAACAGAGTTCGCTCAGTTTGATTCGGATCTCATCTGCTGACGCCTTGTTGGGCCCGCTTCCGACGGCGGCCCAATACGTCCTGCTCGCGGCAAGACGGCGTGCCGAGGCCTCGATCTTGGGCGCCATCTTCAGGATGGTCTGCATGTGCTCGGGGATCTCGATCAAGCGCTTGATCTCCTCAGAGATGAAGGTGCGATCCCGGCAATCGCCGATTTCCGCGAGGGCGAGCCCAAGCAGCGCGCCGGCGATGATCTGACTGTAGAAGGCTTTGGTGGAAGCAACGGACATCTCGATATCACGCCCGCTGCTCGTGTAAAGGACGCCATCCACCTTGAAGCAGATCTCCGAGTCCCTGCGGTTGACGATTGCGAGCGTACAGGCGCCCCTGCTCCTCGCCATATCGACGGCGAGGATGGTGTCCGTCGTCGTTCCCGATTGGGTGACGGCTACCACGCAGGTGTCGGACATCCCGCATTCCCCTGTCGTTTCTTCCATTCTAAAGCCGCTGAGTTCGCTGGACTTGTAAGAGCAGACCTGCAGGCCTAGAGGAAGGAGATAGTGGTCCGTGATTTCAGCGCAGGCCTGGGCGGCGACGCCCGCTGTGCCCTGTCCGATGAAGAAAATGCGGCGGATCTGTTTTTGGCGCATTCCCTCCTTCAGAGAGGGCGGGATTACTTCTTTGACCGGTGCAATTCCATATAATTTCCCCGGCTCTTCGAGAATCCGCCAGCGATTGGCAAGAGTTCTCTCGACCGAGGAGGGAGATTCGAAGATCTCCTTCAGGAAATAGTGCGGAAAATGCTGCCGATCAATGTCTCTGGAGCGTATCTTTGTTGTTCGGAGTCGGCTTTCCGTAACGGTCACAGGGGTTCCTTCGTAATGAAAGAAATCGACGACCGACGGCCACTCATTGTCCGCTTCTTGACGAATGACACAGATTTGCCCTTCCTTCTGCCCCTGCATGCGATAGTATTGCGCGGTTTCTTCAACGAATCCGTATACCTCGGATGCGGGCATGATGCATTCTTCTCCTATGCCGACAAAGAGGGATTGTCCTCCTCCCTTCTGGGCCAAAAAGACGGTCCCCGGCGCCAAGTCCGTGTGCATCGCTATGGCGTGGGACCCTTCAAAATCGTTCACGGTCCTGCGAAATGCTTCTGCCACATCATGGCCGGCCTGAATGTATTTGTGGACCTGGAGGGGGATGATCTTGGTGTCCGTCGTCAGCTCCGGATGTATTTGATTTTGATAGGATTTCAAGAGCTCCTGGTAATTATCGATATCACCGTTCAAGCAGGCATGGATGATCCGATGCTGACAGCTGTTCGGGCCGGTGGTGCGGCTGTCGACCGGATGGCAGTTGGGTTCCGTGATCGATCCAACGGACGCCCATCTGGTATGGGATGAGATGGAGCAGTGCCGATGTTCGAAAGGCGCGATCTGCTGGAGGATCCGATCGTTTCGGATGGATTCCCTCAGGGACCTGACATTGTCTCCCAGTCTGCCTACCTCTGCAGCGACTTTGTAAGTAAAAGCCACTCCGATCAGATCCGCTGAAGGGCTGCCGATGGTGATGTCTCCATTTCTGAGAACATCGCCGGAAGTCCGTTTTTCGAACTCCCTGCTGCCATCCATTTCACCGATCCACCGTTTCAACTCAAGAAAATCCTCGCTTTGAAGATAGATCATAAAGGAGATTCCAGCAGAGTCCCGTCCTCGCACCTCCAGCCGATCGATGCTGTTCAAAACCGTATTGAGATTCTTGTAGAATCGAATCGTTTGAAATGACGGATTCTCAATGGTGTTCAAAAGATATTTTACATTGGCTACGTTCCGAAGGAGTTCCTTTTCGAGACACCAGGAAATGTCTCGGAGCCATTCGATACGGCGCACCATCATGTCCATATCATCGGTGTTGAGTCGGCCCATCAGGTCGGAACAGCGTTGGCCTTCTGTGCAGATGACCCTCGAAAGACGACAGACCCATTGAGCGAGGACCCCTTGCTTCTCTGTTTCGAGAAAGATTCGACTGAAGGGGATGCTGAGGGTCAAGTCCTTCACCTGCCGGTAGAGATCGGAAAGGAATGCGTCTCCGCCCAGGTAGTCCGGAGTAATTTTCCCCCCGTTCCGGCCTGAGTGGGAGAGGCTCCCCTTTTCGATATTTTCAAAACCTTTCAAGATTGGATCGAGATCCAGTCGAGGGAATTCCCTCGGTTTCAGAGCGATCAGGCCAGCCAGACCACAGCAAAGGATACCGTCCTGCAAGGGGAAAAGAACAATGGATCCTTTCGGCACGCTCCTCGGGTATTTTGCGATAAAGATACGCAGCGAAAGGAGTTCCGCACACTTCCTTGCAATCCTTTTCAGCAGGAGGCCCAGTGAGGATAGTCTTTTCGATCGAGGATTCATGATTTTTCCTCCGAGGAAGATGGCCTTACCAGCATTGCCTCAGGCCTATGATGCGGATTTCTCCATCATCCCAGATATTCCCGTTAACTCCGCACATGTCGATCACATCGGCGCTGATCTCTATATCGCGGTTCATATGTACGTCGCCTTCTCTGACAGTGAATTTGACCCAGCAGTCACCATCCAGAGATGAAGTCGATATGGCGACGTCGCGGTTCAGACGGATGTCGCCGCTCTCAAGCGCTTTGAAATTGATGTGCGAGTTCCCGATGAGGTTGCAGTTCCTTCGGATGTTGATTTCGCCCATAAAGGTGATCAGGTCGATATGGCGGCCAAATATCGAAGCGCCTTCTTTCAGGATGATTTCGGAACCGGGTCGCGTGGTTTCGAGGTAGACGTCCCCGTCCCAGTTTTCTGTGCCGTCACCCCCAAGCAAGATCTTTCCATTGTAGCTGATGAATATGTGGTTGCGGGCGACAACCTGGAGATCGTTTCCTTTCAGTTCGGGAAAGGCCGAGCTGACAATGGGGGAACACAAATCGCTGATGATCCTGCCGCCGTTCGTCAGGATGAAAGCCCCGCCTTTGAAGAGGGTTTCGGAACGCGTCGCCGGGTATCCCATGATCTCCAGGGGATGCTCAACCACCAGGGTCCCGGTGTATTCCGTCTTCCCCACCGGACATTCGAAATACCCGTCCCCGTCCCGGTCGTAAAGGATGAGATCGGGAACGTGGTCCCCGTCCGTGTCGTACTCGACCTGCTCCAGCAGATACGAGACATGGAGGCGGGCCGCGTACTCCGGCGCCCTTTCGCTCATATAGATCCCCCGGCAGGCCGGGCTCACGGAGCCGTCCGCAAATACCGCGAGGGCATGCCCGCAGCGCCATCCCGGCCGGTCGACGATCTCCTGAATAACCGCTTGAAGCGAGGGGCTCGAGTTCCATCCCCACAGGCTCCAGGATCCAGGTGAATCCAAGATGGAGGAGTTCGTCTTTCTGCGGTTGGCGATGTCACCCACGCTTGTCGTGAAAGGAACCGAATCGTCGGCCGCTTCCCCGAGGTAGCGAACCGTCAAGGGAGCGCTTTCCTTCTGATTGCAGAAAAGCTCCAAGACTGCATCGACTATCTTGGCCCCTCGGGGCAGGGGCATGTTCTCGAAACGCCACCCGACCAGGTATCCTTTACCCAGATAGGCATAGTTGCTCGAGACATTGGCGGTCAGATTATACAGCTTTGCGTAAGCGTCGCTTTCTTTGGACTGCACGACGACTGTATCGTTTACGATGCCGCCCAGCGCGGGCTGGGCAAACAATGCCAGTATCAAAGAGGCGCCACACAGGATCACTCTGCAAAACCACGGCATTTCTTATCCTCCTTTCATCTGAAACAGGAGATGATGGGCTCCGGCATGGGGATGGTGTAAAAGACCGAATGCCGCCGTCAGCCCTTCAGCATTCGGCGCCAGGGGACTGAGAGCATCTGCGCCAGGAGGTGGAGCGCGGGCGCCGGATCATCCCGTGCTGATATGGCGAAGGTCTTCTTGCCGCGGTAGGATGAAAGCCATTCGCGGACGGTCATTCTCCCGGCGCGGAGATAGTCGATCGATGAGCGGAGGTCCCTTTCCTCGTGGATCCATTTGACCGGACTGCGCGGCTCGTCGAGTTCGGGCAGCGGGAGCCCGACCAGGTGGCAGTATGCCAGATAGGTCAGATTCTGCCCGCATGCGGTGCTGATCCCGTGGGGGAACCATGTTCTCGCGGTCACTTCGATGATCTTGTAGGCGTTGTCCCTCAAATCCAGACGGAATTCCACCGATCCATAGCCGGTGAATTTCATGGCCTGCAGAATCTCGATGGACTTTGAGGCAATCCATGGATCCCATAGACTTTGCGCCATGCTGGATGTTCCGAAATCCGGCGGATACTGACGGAGTTTGCGGCCCGTAAAGATCCCCAGCGGTTGGGAGGTTTCGTCTAGATAGGTCAGGGAGAAGGAAAGCCGGTCGTCCCTGCCCGGGATGCGCTCCTGCACGATAAGATCCTTGTGCAGCGGTATCAACCGGTCTTGCATCCTCAAGAGGTCTTCCCTGCTTTGCGCGGTAAAGAGCTTCTGATCCGGGAAAAGCTTCCGCCACCCGAGATTGGGTTGGAACGGTTTGACGATGCAGGGGTAACGGACCTGGTCTGCGATCCCCCGCCATTCATCCATCGATTGCGGGAAAAAGGTCTGCGGTATCGGAAAGTTTTTGAGAGCGGCAAAGGTGTAAAATTGCCGTTTGTTCAGTGTGAGCCGGACGATCTCTTTTTGCGGGAATGAAAAATGGTAATACGGAGCCAGCCTTTCCCGCTTTTCGCTGACCAGTTCTAGGCTGAAATCCCCGGAGGGGAACAAGACCCCGCGCCGCGGCAGGCGTTTGCCGAGGTCCACGAGCAGGTCCACCAGCCCCTCGCCGGACTTGAAATCCGTGCACAGGAGCCTCCGGCAATAACGTGTTCTTGCGGTATACTGTCTGAGATTGCGATCGATTCCGATCACCGGGATGCCTTGTCTCCCCAGGGATCTGACGGTGGCAAGGCCGTTTTGACCCAGGCCAAGCACGACGGCTGCAGGAAGGTGGTCGGAGTACATTGCCGTGTCCTCTCAGAGGGTTTGGGATTTGAGGGTTATGAACGTTTAGGCTCCGGCGTGATCCAGCCGTGCCGGTGCATCATGCCTCGTTTCCCGGCCGACCCAGAAGTTGAAGTTCGCCAGGTTGCTGTAGGTTCTGTATATCCCCTTGCGTTTCAGGGACCACGGGTCGTCTCCTGTCCGGATGTGTCCAGGCACGGATGTTGCCGCGGAAAGGTATCCTGTTTCCTGAAGCAGCTCTTTGAGCGTCTTGTTGAAATTCGGGTAATCCCCGGGATTGGGATAGCTGAAGTGATCGATCGGCATATCCAGCGCCCTTTCCAGCATGTGCTTGGAGCCTCTGACTTCTCTATCTGCCTCTTCGAGGGAGATAAAGGGAAGGGTGGCTCAACGTGTGGGAGCCGAACTCCATACCTGCTGCGCGCATCTCCCAAATATCTTTCCAAGTCAGCATCAAGCTGTCGAGCTCTTTCATCTCGGAAACACTGAGCGCAGTTTTCCTTGATATCTCCGACAAAACCGCTTCTCTATCGGAGCGATTCATACGTACCATCATTTTCTTAAGACTGTTGTATGTTGCATCTTTATTAAACTTGTCATCAACAAGAAAAGATACTGAAACAGATGAAAGATTGAGCAATGTCTTTTTTGTTTTGTAAATGAAAAATCGTAGCTCAGACGGCCATGGCGGTCGTCTATCTATGCAGTCGACTGTTAAATAAAAAATTGCTGGAATGCTGTGTTTTTTTAATATTGGCAATGCATAGGTGTAATTATCACGATAACCGTCGTCAAAACTTACAACGAACATACATTTATTGCTTTTCAGGTTGTCTTTATGTTTTGCTAAAAATCTGGTTAGACTTTGTGGTTGATAATATTTCTTCATAAATGACATTTGTTTATCGAAATCACGCACTGTCACGGACAAGCTGGGTGAAACATAAGGCAGAGATGATCTCTTTTCAGCGGTGACTGAATGATATTGGAGGATCACCCCACTGATATTTCTGTCATTACCGTTGAGCCTGGGGCTCAGACAGGATCTCAAGAGGAAGGCCTGTTTCACCAGCGATTTTGGAAGGGCCAGCAAGATTTCCACGGTCAGGTCCTCGTTACGGAATGGTCTCGATGGGTAGTTCCGATGCTAAATCCAGAGGAAAATGGTTGGTTTGTAAAAATGGAACGCTTCAGGGCGTTTTCATGCCGCTTCACCAGGGAGGGTAATGCCCCTGAAAGGGTGCTGTTTCCGCAGGTGAGGAGCGACGGCGAACATGAAAACATCGAGGAAAAGGGCGGGATGGGGGTCCTTCAGGCGGGCCTGAGTTTGACGGACCTGACGGGGAAAAGATGTCGCAAGCCTGAAAGAAACCCCATCCCCCACGCCAGATGGATAGAGAAGAAGACCACCGGCAGGACGAATCCTGACCGGGACCCGCGTTTTGCCGCTGTATGCACGGACACGAAGAGATTGGCCAGCGCGTAGGTGCCCCCGACCAGCAGCAGGGGAAGCAGGTGCAACGGGGCCATGGCGATGGCGGTAAAAAGGCTGAGGACGAATAGCGGCGGGATGATTTGGCGGTAGACCAGCGATCCAGGGTGCTCCGCCAGCATTTTCACCTTCCAGCTGCCGTAGCGGAAGTATTGCTGCAGAAGGTTTTTCAAACAGGAACGCGGGAAATAATAACATTTGAGATCGGGAGACAAGAGGATGCCTTCCCCTCTCTGGCGCAGCCGGTAGTTCAGTTCGTAGTCCTCGTTAACAAGATACGTCTCGTTATAACCGCCGATCGCAAGGAGGGTTTGCTTTTTCCAACACCCGAACGCCACCGTATCCACCCAGCGTTGTGATTCGGCATAACGATAGTAAGCGTTGCCCACACCGAAGGGCGAACTGACGCCCATGGCAATGGCCTTGCCTACCAGCCCCTTACCGATGGGATGGATGACCCCCCCGACGTTTCCGGCTTGTGTTTTCAAAAGCAGCGTGACTGAATTCATCACGTAGTTGATGTCATAGAGGGTGTGGGCATCGGCCCGTATGACGACATCGCCTTTCGCCTCGCGGATCCCGATATTCAGGGCGGAGGGGATGATGCGCTTTGGATTTTCATGAAGGCGTATATTTCTATAGCGGGCTGACAAGTTCTGGACGATATCGCGCGTCCGGTCCCGGCTTAACCCATCGATCACCAGGATTTCCATCCGGTCCTGGGGATAGGTTTGCTCAATGAGCGAAGCAAGGCAGTCAGCAATGGATTCTTCTTCGTTGAAGGCCGGAATAAGGATGCTGACCATCGGCAGTGAGGGATCATTGGATCTGTTGTCACCTGTTTGACGAGAGTGCCAGGTAGAAGACCGCAATGGCGTACGAAGGGATTCCATGAGAATACCTCTGGCTATACAGTGTACCTCTTCCCACCCCTTCGGGGCGGGTCCCGGTTTGTACAATCGCGGAAATCGATTTTTTGCGCAGCGGCGGCCTGCAGGTCGCCGCACAAGTAAACGTGCAGATAAACGCCGAGACTGGCCAAAAAGACCATTTCCAGATGGAATCTAAATAGCGTGTGGTGTGTGTATATAATATTTCATATTTTGAATTGATCTGCGTTTTCTCCGATAATCTTACAATCGTCAGCAAGGCGAATAGTCTTTCCAAGGCGTGCATGGAAAACAGCCTTCCCAAAAGGGTGAATCTTGTCAAGGTTGCATGTATCGATACGAATTTTTTTCATTTCGCCAGAGAGGTCTTCAATCATGTTGGCCAGACGGGCGGCGGAATCACCGTCAAAATCACCTTTCAAGCGAATGTGGACTGTTGCGCAATTTTTCCTGAGATTAATCCTAAAATTGCTTGCCATGGCATCCTCCTACCGGATCGTTGACAGGGGATTTCACAGGATGCGCATTCAGGACTGCGATGGAGCGGCCCTGCCCAATGGACTCAGGAGTCTCACATCCCCTTTGGCGCCGGGCGAGGCGGCCGGCGCTCCATCCTCGCGGAAAATCTCGACCAGGGCCTGAATATTTTTGCTGCGATCGAAGGCTTCGTGTGCACGGACATAGCCTTTTTCGCCTAATGTTGTCTGGAGAGACGGATCCTCGATCAGCGATTTCAAGGCTGCGCTGAGGGCTTCGGGGTCTCGCGGAGGGACGAGCAGGCCGTTTTCCTTATCCCGAATCAGTTCAGGAATACCCGCTACCCGCGTGGAGACGACGGGTATCTTCATGCCCATCGCTTCTACCAGGACGTTCGGTATCCCGTCTTTCTGAATCCCTTCGCCTCCGCTCATCTTGATTTCGATGATTTTCAGACGCCCCAGATCCACATTCTTGCGGAAGAATCGGACGTGCTGCACGACGCAAGGCAGAACGAAGATATCGGCCAGGGCGTAATAGTCGTCGATCAGCTTCTCCTGAGTCATCGAGCCGGGGAGAAACACCGCCTCTTGAAGGCCCAGTTCCTGAATCCTCTTTTCGAGGAAGGTCCGCTGCGGCCCTTCGCCGACGATGTGACAGGCAAAGGGAACTTCTTTTTTCCGGAGCAGGGCCAATGCCTCGAGCAGAAAAGGAAAACCTTTTCTTTCGTGAAGATCTGCTACAGCGAGCAGAAAGGGCCTTTCCTCGGAGTGTTTCCGGCGAAGCTCGGGCCGGAACTTCTGGAGATTGGAGCCATGGTAGTTCACGATAATTTTCTTCATTTCGGATGCATTCAGAAAAGTAGACAGGAATCTCAGTGCATCGCGGGTGCAGGTCAGGACGAAATCGGCCTCCTGCACCTTTTGCTTCACCATGGTCTTGATCATGCTGGTGTCGCAGGCGTGGGATGTAAAACTGAATCGCAAACCCGTCAATCTGGAAACCGCAAGCGCCACCGTTGTCGGATAGCCTGACCAGTGGGCATGGAGGTGGTTTAGAGGGGTCTCCTTCAGCATCGAAGCGATGTGCACTGCCTGTGGATACAATGCCATCGTTTTGAGGAAGTGCACCGGGTTCGAGAGGGTGTGGCGGATGAGGAAGCCGAGGGTGCCAAAATATTTCCTCGGCCTTCTGACCATCCAATGGAAATTGGAGGCTGCACAGGCACCAGAATGGATCGGATCGACATAAACCGTCTTTTTCATCAGTTCTTCGGATTCTTTGTGGAGTTTGACATCGAATGGCCGCCGCAGGGAGTAAATTTTACTATTTGGGAATTCATCCATTAAAATCTTGATTTCACCAGCGACAAACGTTTCTGTGAGCGTTGGGAAGGTTGACATGATAAATGCAATTCTTTTCATAGTAACCCCCAATTATAGTATGAAGAAATAGATGAAATGGATACCTTTTGCTTGAATTTGAATTGGAGATTAAGAAAGGTGTTTTTCAGAGTTTACCAAACATTTGCAAAAGTCTTCTGAAAAGCAAATTGCGCCCAGCCCATCCAATCACAGCCACCGGTCAATTTCGCTCTGAAAAGCGGAATATCGTCATGTCTACTGATGCCGATCCGCTTCAGACTTAGGATGTCGTCGGATATTCGATTTCTTCCAGTCCGTGATGTGCAGGCGAGCTTATAGCCGCATTCCACGAGATGCCTTCTGGTGTTTTTGTTTACATCGCCATAAGCATAACTACCGCCTGGATATGAAAAGAACAGAATTGGCTGTTCGAGCCGTTCTTCGAGGATTCTTTTTGACTCGCGTAGTTCGTATACGATCTTGTCATCCGGCAGACGGCCAAGATGAGGATGTGACATGGAATGGGATCCAAAGGTGATGAGTCCGGATTCTTTCATTTCATTTATTTGATTCCAGGAAAGCGGCCTGAACTCCTTTTCGAATTCCTTTTTTTTGGCAATCAGGGGACGATCCCATTCGTAAAACGAATTCGTTCCCGTGTACTGCACAGTCAGGAAAACGGTTGCCGGGAGCCGGTATTTGCATAAGACCGGATATACATTTGTGTAGAAATTGGCATAACCGTCATCGAACGTCAGGATAACCGTACTTCTAGGCAAGTTGTTCTTGAATTGGCTGGTGTCATAAAAAGACTGAAGCGAAATCACCTGAAAACCGTTTTCGAGCAAAAATTCGATCTGTTCTGAAAAAAGTCCAGGCGATACATTCCAAAATGCATCGATCCCTTCGGAGACATCTGTGATTTTGTGATAAAGAAGAATGGGGATTTTCTTATGGGTTTGGAACCGTGATTGAAGTGTCGCTGTCCAATAGAGCGGCGTTGCGGAAATTTTTATCAATTTCATGAAAAGCGATTTTATGAATATTCTTGACCCCATGGTTTATACCATACAGTGCTTTCATGAAAGAATATTTGTATAGTTCGTAATACGTTCAATAGATATTCAAATTGCTTAATTTTTTGATTTTGTGAGATATATTCCCGATTAAATTCAGTTTGATTTTGCGAATCACTTTTATTTTTTTGGCTTCACGTCTGATGTTTGCGGCCATTCTGATTCCGGAGAACGGAATTTGAGAAAAAGTCTTTCTGTTTCTTACCAGAACTCTGACGTTCCACCGGTGGCTGCTGGTCCACTTGTATTTGTAGGGCTCTTCCCCGCGCGTAAAATCGAATTCATGGAAGCGCTTCATGTCAAAAACGGATTCCAGCAATCGCGCCAGAATTTGTTCGCCGGGGAAATACCGCTCATACTCCGGGTTATAAGCCGTAATCAACCAGGTGAACTGGGTTCCGTGCATGGCGGAAAGCGTAAAGGCGACGATTTGCCCCTGGGCCTCCAAGGTCAACAGGTGCAGCCGTCCATCACGGCAGAGGTCCGCGCTGACGTCCTGATAGAACTGTCTTTCTTTGGTTCCTGCAAAACTGAGGCTGAGGTTTTTGCCTGTCCAGCGCTTTTCATAGACCTCGACCAGGCAGGGAAAGACTTCCCTTACAGTTTCCGGATCGTCATATTGCCGAAAAACGGCCTCGCTTCCTTCAGCAAGGCGGCGGAGGCGCCTCGTGAGATCCTTGCGGGTGGATTTGGATCTTGTGTTTGCGTAATAGACCGGCCAGTCGTCTCCATTGACCGGGAGGAAAGGGCAAAGAATGGACGGCTCGACCTGGAAAGGGTAATCCTGTTCGGTCAGCACTGTGCGCAGAATCGGGAGATTTCTGGAATCTTCAGGAACGTCCATTAAATCCATGACATCCCACTGGAGATGTTCGCCGGCAAAGCGGAAAAGACGTTGCGTACATTCGTAGCGCAACTCAGGGTCGAAACAGAAGTCGAGATGATCCGCGTGCCGGGATCCTAGAAAACGCAAAATCTTGAAAGGAAAGCCCAGAACATGGGTGGTCGTGGTAAAAAGAGGCACGATCCCTGCCAGGCGGTTGCCGTTCAGGAAGAGGATGGTTTGCATTTGCCTGCCGTCGCTGAAATGTTTCCACCAGTTTTCGATCCATTCCGGAGAGAGAAAGAGAGGGCTGCTCCCGGTAGAATGCTCCAGGAGGGTCTTCCACTGAGGACGGTAGGGTTTCAGATCATCTGGGTTGCTGATCAGTTGGATTTGCATACGGTCTCCTTCCGACAGTTCCGTCGAATCCCGGCGAACATCGCCGGGTTCTTCTCGATTCCGTTCAGCAAGAGCCTTTTTGAGCCTTTTGGACTCATACGTCATGGCGTCGACGGACACTGTCCCGGACGGGTGCCCCGGATATTTGTCAAGCCGCCCGCGTTCCGTGAACGACGATGGCGTAGTTGTCGAAGCGGCGGACCGAAGGGGCCTTGAGCTTTGCCTGCCTGATCCATTCGTGGATCTCTTCGGTCGAATAGTAATGGACATGGGGATAGAAAAGGCGGTCCATCCAGTCGGTGCAACAGGTGCTGAAGCTGCACGAAGCATACAAACGGACATGGGTGGGGACGAGTCTCCTCCATCCCTCCGGTATGGGCAGGGCCTCGGATAGTTCCCGATAGGGCAGGATCAGCAGGCCGTAGTCGACGGCACCCAGAATGAAGGCGATGGCGCGTACAACCGGGTTCGGGAGTTGGGTCGTGACCTTCCGGATATGTCGGAGGGCACCATGGGCTTTTTTTCGTTCGCTGCTGTACAGATAGGCGAGGATCATTCCATCTTCGGCCAGAAAGGGAACCATGGATTGGAAGGCTTGAGGTGGATCGTTTGTGTGCGGCAAGGCCCAAAGGCTGTAAATCAGGTCCAGGGAATTCCGTCTGAAGGGGAGATGGAACATGTCCCCTTGAATGACATGGATGGCCGGATCGGAAAAGGTGTTTTCAAAGGCGGCATCGACCGCGTTGCTGAGGTCCATTGCAAAAACGGCCCGGGCCCCGCGCCTTGACGCTTCCATGGCATGCCGCCCGGCGCCGCACCCTGCGTCGAGCACGGTCTTTCCCGCAAAGCGCCCTTTGGGAAGATACCCGACTCCTTTTTCAAAATTATCTTCCCGATAATCCTTGAATTCGTTCCACTCGTAGCTGAAGCGGTCAATGGTTTTGCTTTTGTTCTGTATTTCGAGCGCTTTGTTCACAGAGCCTTTTTCGCCTTCTTTGAGGGTAGGCAAATGTTCCTCGTGGCGCTGGAAAAAATCAGGGTAATACTCGAGAAAGATATGTCTGAGCTCCAAACCCAACATTCGAGGGACGCCCCTGATGACGGGATACCATGCCCCGCATGGACAGGAAAGCATTCCCTCCATGATTTCCATGTGTTGGCATGGACCGCACGGGAGCCGGTCCAGTGTCTCGGGGAAATCGCTATGGAGTCCGCACCAATGTTGGCACAGCGGTCCAGGATGTTCGCCGGCAGCTTTCGGATCATGGGTTTCCACCCCGAAAGGCGTGAGGTTCAAGTTCGATCCGCAGTTCGGGCAGGCCAGTTTATCAAGGATATATACCTTCATGATCCTCTCCGTTCGTGTTCTCTGGTTGCGATTGCAGCATCGACCGGTAGAGCCCTTCGAACTGTGCGACCATCCGCTCCACCGTGAATTTTTCCAGAATGCCCTTTCTTCCGTTGCGTCCCATCCGGAAGCGCAATTCCGGATCATCGAGAAGCGTCACTGCCTTTTCTGCGAACACCCTTGCCTGTAAAGGGTCTACGAGGAAACCATTTCGGCCGTCCGTGATCAGTTCAGAAAGGCCTCCCTTTCTGGCCGCCACGCAGGGGATTGCGTTCAGCATCGCTTCCATGATGACATTCGGAAATCCTTCGCCCGTGCCGCTCCCGTTTGACGTAGTCAGGATGAACACGTCAAACACCTTCAACAGGTCCGGAACGTCCGGCCTCTGGCCGGTAAAGACGACGTGCCGGCTTATTCCAAGGTCCGATGCCAGCTGCTTCAACGCCTTTTCAAGGGGCCCTCCCCCGACCAGGAGGAATCGCGTATCCGGGCGGTCTTTCAGGATTCGTTCGGCGATGTTGAGAAAAAGGGATTGATTCTTGATAGGAACGAGGCGCCCGACTGTACCCACTACGGGACAGGCCGGCGGGAGGCCCAGGTCTTCCTTCAGTTGCGTGATCGAGCAGTCCTGTGTTTTGACCGGCCTTTCGATGCCATTATGAATCACGACCGTTTTCGCGAGGCGCGGATAGCGGTTGTTCAAATCCGCGTTGAGTGTTTCTGAGTTGCATACGACTCTCTCGGCCAGGCCATACGCAAGCAGACATTTCAACTCCTGAAGCGGGTGAAGGCTGTCTCGGGCCGGATCAAAGCTGCGGTAGCTGCTGAGGACACGGCCTTTACGGCTGATCATGGAACTTAGAACGGCGTAAACATTGCCAGGCATCTGGAACCCGTGAACGACATGCGGATCCGTGTGGTTCAAGATTCGGGTCAGCCTCCACAGGCGGCGGATCTCCCAACTTCTGCGTCTGGTCAATTCGATCACATCGATGCCGAGACGCCGTATCTTGCCGACCCAGTATCCTCCTGCCGAGAGGGTCACCACGCGCGGCGAAAAGCGCTGCCTGTCAAGGTGCTTCAGGAGCAGATACAGTTGTTTTTCCGTGCCGCCGATGTCGAGGCTTCCGATGACGAAGAGGATCCTTACCGGTCGAGTGATGCGCCCGTCGGAGGCGCTGTTCTTCTGCATGTTCGGTGAGAAGGGATTCATAGAGCCTTTCCATCCTGTCTACCATGCGCCGGGTGCTGAATTCGTCTTCGATCCGCCGTCTTCCCGTCCGTCCCATTTCCCGGGCGACATGGGGGTTGCCCAGGATCTGGAGAACGGCATCTGCAAGGGGCTCCGGTTCCTTTGGAGGAACCAGAAAACCGGTGCGGCCGTGTGCCACGGTTTCAACGTTCCCCCCCACGGCCGTTGCGACGGCGGGAAGCCCCATGGCCATGGCTTCCAGCAGGGCGTTCGACATGCCTTCGATCACGGAGGCGCACACATAGACATCGAACCCAGCGGCCAGCCTTGCGGCATCCTCACGCCAGCCGAGGAAACGCAATCGTTCGCTGATCCCCAATGCGCCGGCCATCTCCTCCATTTGGGCTCTCAGAGGACCGTCTCCTATGGCGACGAAATACGCATTGGGGGATCTTCTTGCCACGGAGGCGGCCATCCTCATGAAACAGGGGTAATCCTTTTTCCAGAAAAACCTTGCCACGGTTCCAACGATCAGACCATCGTCCGGGATGCCCCAGGATCGCCGGAGGGTCATTCTTTCGATGGATCCCTCGATGGGCGGGCTGGCGCTCGTGCCGTTGGGGATCACCACCATTTTATTTTCGGGGCAGCCTTCCGTTTTCTGGGCGAATCTCAAAACGGCCATGGAGTTGGCGGTGATTTTGGAGGCGAGCCGATTGGTCAATCGGCACGCGATCTTCTGCAGGCCGTGGTAGGTATCCAGACTTCGTTTGCTGGCGATGAGGATAGGGACACCGGCGAGGCGGCCGGCCAGGACCCCGAGCAGGTTTCCTTCGAAGAGGTACCCGTGGACGAGATGGATGTCAGCGGAGCGCATCAATCGTGCCATTCGGATGAGCCTGGCCAGGTTCCTCGGACTCGCGAAGCCTCCCTCCATGCCCATACTGATCATCGCCACGTCACTTCGCCGGTACTCCTCATAAAGGGATTTGCCGTATCCGTTTCCGAGGCAGAAGAGCCAGGGTCTGAAACGCCTCCGGTCAATGTGGCGAAGGACCTCGATCAGGTGCCTTTCAGCGCCTCCCATGCTCAAGTCATGAAGGACATACGCAATTTGGATCATCGGAAAAGGTGTCCTATGGAGAGGGGATGAGTGGGAAGTCAGGCGGAGCGGGCCGTTTGCAGATGGATCTTTTTCATGGTGGCCGTCAACCCGAGCAGGAGAAACAGGATCAGTTCGAGCCACGCTTCAGTGAAAAGGGAAAAGACCATGAAGAGGATAAAGGTTGTCCGGACGGTCTTGATCATCCAGGGTGGCGGAAGTCCTGTGGCGTGGCCGCGGTGCTCCATCCACCGGAGATCTTTCCACGTCACCCAGAAAAGAAGCAGGTAAAGAAGAAGTGCGACGATCCCTCCGCTGGTCAAGGCCCAGAGGAAAGCGTTGTGGGTTGGAACGGTTTTGTGATCATAGTCGATTCTTCGAATCCATCGGAAGTTTCCGGGTCCGACTCCGATCAGGGGATTTTCATACAGAAAGATCTTCCATCCGACCAGGAGGGTCCGATACCTCTGCAGCAGGGATTGTGAGGCCTCTTTTTGAGTCGGGTCGATATTGAAGACCGTGATTCGCTCGAGGTTTTTCTGCGGGACGAAATGGATCGCAGCCGAACCAATCAGGACGAGAACGGCCGCGGTGGCGAACACCTTTCTCTTGCTGAGGCCGGATTCGAGGGTGATGACTGTAAATAGAACGAGGACATTGATCATTGCGTTGCGGGACGCGGTCAGGAAAATTACGCCCAAGAACAGCAGACCCATGACGATGAAGCAGAGCCGGGCGGAAATGGATCGGGCTGTTTGAAGGAGGTACCAGCTCATGACCGTGCCCATGAGACAGTAGAAGGCCAGATGATTGGAGTTTTTGGCCATGTTGACGCCGAAGGTGGCTACGGCCCGGTAATCGGCGGCTGGCTGCATGAGGTTCGTAATGGATGAAACGGCAGAGAACAGGATGACGACATAGAGGATCCAGAAGACATGGCTCGCCTGTTTTGTGTTGACGATGAAAAAAATCATGAATGTCACGAAGGCCGCCTGCGAGAAGAAGTCCCAGAGCTCCTTGTTGGTTCTGTCGATGGATGCCAGCGATTCAGGATGGGCGGGAGCCAGGTAGGTGGCGATGAGGAAAATCAGACCGATTGCAGCGAGAATGGGGATCTGCCGAATGCGCAGCAACCAGGGGAATTCGCCCTTGAGCAGCTTGACGGCGAGCAGAATGCACAAAACGGCTCCCAGGACATTGTTTGGTGTCAGCCTGCCGGTATCGGGCAGATAGGAAGAATAGGAAAAGAGGAACGTGATTAACAATGCCAGGATGGCCAGGTTCGGCCGAAGTGTGACGACCACAAGCAGAGCGGTTGATAAGGCTATGGCAAATGCAATCTTTTCAGCACCCGAAAGGGCCACGAATAAAGTGACGCCCATAAGGATCAGGAGCGTACCGATCTTTGGAATGGAAAGAGAAGTCCAATTCACGATTTACCTCAAATCGATTCTGCTTTTTTGAAAAACGATTGTCGATATGGTTACGTAGTCTTCAATGTCAAGAAAGAATGGCGCCTAAGACCCGCGTTTGTATCTGGTCCAATGTGCTGCGTGCCTTTTTCACCAAATCGGCTAAAATTCCCATTCGTAGAACCAGAATGACTCCATCCACACTCTTGGCCAGCGGCAGGCAGTTCTCTGAAATCACCGGCGGGCCATCGAGAATAATCATGTCGTAGTACGATTGAAGCGTTTTTATAGCCGACTCCACACGCAAGGGGTTCAGACGTTCACGGTCTCCGTTTTCCATCAGACCCAGTTTCATGCCAAACAGGCGTGGGTTGCTCGACGGCATGACATATTGGTCTACGGGCTGATATTCTCGGAGAAAATCAGAAAAGCCGGGCCGTCGTCTGCCCACTTCATATTTATAGAGGCCCGGCGAATCCACGTTTGAATCGACAACAAGAATTTTCAAAGGTTCGCTTCGTGCGATCGTTGATGCGAGGCTCATCGAAAGCAAAAGATTATTGTCACAAGATAAACCGCATATGAGAATCGATCGAATTTCTTTCATTCCCAGAAGAGTAAGGTTCTTGTAAAGGCACTCAAACTCCTGGCGTGTATTTTCGTGTGAATCAATTTCGAGCGCAGGAATTTGCAAATAGCTTTCGCGCTGCTTTTCATGGGCTTCTGAATCTTTCAACTCATTTGATTGGTGAGTCGTATCCCCTTTGTTTTTATTCAAGAGTTCATATATTTGGCTCATTATATTCCTCCTTTAACTTTGCAAACAAGGGGATTTGTGAAAGAATATGAATAAATGATTGTGCTTCACTAATAGATTCATATCTCATTGATTCGATCTGATAAATTTTCCGTTCGGATGTAATGTCAATTTCTCTAATATATAGATCTGTTTTTATTTTAGCTTTGATGTGTTTTTCCCATGTATCTATTCTGGTGCGCGACCCGCATGAAAATACAATGACAAAGTATTGTTCGCTGCTGTCTTTAATCAATGCGGGGCCGGATATCATGTTCGGAAGGTTGATGTAAGTATCTTTTACGATCACATCGAGGTCTTCGAGATCTGGATTGGCCGCCTTGATGACGGCCAGCACATGGCTGTTCACATGGCCATAGTTGTCCCTCGCCAAGGATGTGATCGTGTCGCCCGGATAAATGCGCCTTTTATAAAAACCTTCGGCAGGAGGAGCATCGAGCGGATTCTTTCGGTCGATTTCCTGATGCGGGCTGTCCTGGGACGTCTTCAACGCGTTCAGATAGGCTGCGATCATTTGCTGGCTCTGTACCGGTCTCGTCGGCATTTCGATTGGCCGCGCCTCTTCAAAGGGAGAGGTCGATTCTTCTGCCGGCTCTTCCTGCGCTGCGTTTGTCGGTGTCACGTCCGTGAACTCGCTTGCAAATGGCTTCAGTCGGGATGCTTCTTCTTCTCGGGGCGTCTCATCGGGAGGAACATCATAAGGCGAGAATAGTGCTTCACCGTAGGACGCCTTTTGCACGGATGTAAGGGTGGGTCGCCCGTCAAATTCAGGGTCGCTTCCCAAATGGGACCGGTGTGTTGCGACGGACAGGGGTCGAGGCTGATTTTCGGTGTGCAGGCTTCTGAGAGTGGTTGTCGGATCCTTGGGGTGCACCAGGGCCTGATTGACTTCTGCATTCATGTGCTGATATCGGTCGATCAATGTGGCCGCAGGGGCGAACATCAGGATCAGGAGAAAGACCGCCAGTCCCATCGCCCATCGCCATGCAAAAGCCGGCAAAGGCCTCGGCGGCGTCAGAGCCGCCGGTTCTTCGGAGGTTTGTTCCGGGATGCCGGTCTGCAAGATCTCGTTCTTCTTTTTGTCGTTTTCTTGCTGGCGGCTTCCTTCATCCTCCCTGTGCGAAAGCATAAGGTCGTCGGCAGCTTCCTGGATGATCGCCGCATCGATCTGAGGGCGGTTCAAGGCGCAACCTGTCAGAAGGGCATTCTCACAGAGAGAGTTAATGATACGGGGAATGCCCCGGCTGTAATCGGCGATCAGCTTCACCGCCTCGTCGGTGAAGATCGTCAGCCCCAGGTGGCCGCCGGCTACGCGTATCCGGTGGGCGATATAAAGGGGGATTTCCTCGAGGGAAAGCGGTTTCAGATAGAACGCTAAGGCGATGCGCTGTTTGAATTGCCTCAGTTGAGGGAGGTTGAGCTTTTCTTTCAGTTCGGGCTGGCCCGACAGGACAACCTGGAGAAGCTTCTCTTTCGGCGTTTCCAGGTTCGACAACATCCTTATAAATTCCAGTGACTTCACGCCCAGGGCCTGGGCCTCGTCAACGAGCAGTGCGACGATATGACCCTTGTCGTTGGCGGAGACCAGAAAGTCTGTGAGCGAAGCGAGCCGTTCCGAGATGGTTTTGGCCCCCCCCGCAATCCCGAACTCGGTTGTCATGGCGTCGAGAATTCCGTGGAAACCAAGGCCGGGGAAGGAGATTTTCGCCAACTGGACCCGCTTCTCGAGGATGCCGGTCAAATGGTTGATCACCATGGTCTTCCCGGTTCCTACCTCGCCGATCAGGCAGATAATCCCCTTTTGCTCCAGAATCCCGTATCTCAGCACAGCCACCAGTTCTCTGTAGGTGGAATTGCTGTAAAGGAAATCCGGATCAGGGCTGATGCTGAAGGGCTTTCTGCTGAACCCGTAAAATGCGTTGTACATGGCGATCAAGACCGTTGATTTTCGTGGTGTCCGTTTGTGATGGAACCCAGTACGGGTATGCCCAGAATCTCCTGGATCTGATCCGGACGGCTCAGGCGGGGTCTGAAGAGCTCCAGAATGAGGGCAAACACGACTGCGATGACAGCGCCGAGCCCCGTTCCGGCCGCCACCGACGAGAGAGTCGCCAGGCGCTTTTTCTGCTTCAATTGCGCTGATTGGATCACATTCAGTGAAGTGATCTCCCGGCTGTTCATGGCCTCGACGAAACGGGCGTCATCCAGCTTTCCGAGATAGAAGTTGTGCATCTTTTTCCCGGAGGCCACTTTTTGTTCTGCTTCGATGAATTGGTATTCGACTGTGTCGAGATGCGCCAGCCGGCCCTCGTCAGCCAGAATCATACGGATCAACTCATTTCTGGATTTCTGCACCCCATCCAGCTCGGTGGAAAGATTCATCTCTGCAGTCCGAAGACTCTCACGTAACGGATTTATCGCAAATGTGCGTTTTCCTTCGACCATTGGTTCGTGTTTATGTATCTGCTTGTAAAGAAAGGCAATTTGTGTATCGACATCCTTGACTTCACGGGAATCATCGACATATTTGGTCAAAAGATTGGATTTTTCCAGTTCAAGCAAAGCAATTTGATTTTTGATCGATATAACTTCAGGGTTTGCGATCATTTCAATGTTGTTGTTAATTTGCAATGGCTGACTATGAAGTTTATCCTGTATGTATTTTATTTGAGCATCCAGCTCAGCGATTTTTAGATTGGCCGCGTTCATGCGAATTTTCGTATTCTGGATGTTTTGGATTAAATCGTTTTTAACCGTTTCGATATCGGCATACATTCCTTCCCTGGATTTCAAGAGATTTAAATGACCAATGCTCTTATTAAGCTCACTTTCGATTTGCACTACTCTATCGTTATAAAAATCAAATACATTCTCTCCTTCTATATTTTTGCTGTAATATTCTTTGTATAATTGAAGAAGCGTATTCAGCACCATTTTGGCGGATTCTGGATCTGAATCAGTATAAGAGATTTCTATGATAGTGGATTCCGGCATAAGGTAAGCTTCGATTCCTTGTTGGACTTTTTTGATGGCTTCATCTTCTTTTTCCGGATACTTTGCAATGGCAAGGTTTTTGACAACCTTCTCGATCAGCGTATTGCCTTTCAAAATTTCAATTTGAGAATTCATCCGTTCGATGGCGATTGTGCTGCGCGAAGCACGTTCCGAAAGTTGGCTTGACAGCTCGAGACTCAATCTATGGTTGTTTTCAAACATAATTTTTGCAACTGCTGTTTGCGGTTCTGGCTTTGTCAACGATATAAGCGTTAAAGGTATTGCAATTATTAAAAAAACAATCATTATTAATGATCCACGAGATTTAATGGCATAAAATACTTTATCAAATTGATAATTCCAGTCATTTATATTCGTGTTAACGTTGCTCATGATCGTCACCTCCATTCAATTTGGAGATATGTACAATAAAAAATAATTTCAAATTGTATATATTATAATTGAAAATAGGCATGTTATCTCATATTGTAAACGTCATAGTTCATGCTGAAAGGAAGCATGCGCCGGATATATTGATCGACTGCCTGATTGGCTTTTGCAACGCCGGTTTTTGGCACAAATATAACGTGATTTGGTTTAAGCGTTACGGATGCAATCTGCTGAAGATCCAGATCCCTCAAATAGGCCGCATTTTCACCGAGCTCGATCAAGTAGATCTTTTCCCATTGTGCGGCATCGGTGAACCCGTGTTGGTTGGCAGAATATGCTGTCGGGAAGGGGCCGTATTTTTCACAAACGCTTGACTAGAGGGGGTCGGATGTCGAATTATTCTGGCTTTGGGAATAGGGCGGAAGCGGTCATAGAAAACAATTGGGGTAAAGGATGTAGCAGCACCCTTTACCCCGAAAAACAGTGAGTAAAACTCACAACCCGTACTCTATTGATAATATTTGTCGGGGTATGCGTCAAGAGCCTTTTCAGGCTGGGTCGAAAATATCTCTGGCCCAGACCGCCATCCTGCCCCAAGTGCGAAGGGAGGCTGTGGGGGCATGGATATAGCACGGCCTG
>NZ_AULM01000030.1 GCF_000422285.1 Desulfatiglans anilini DSM 4660 | reverse complement strand
TCCCTGACATAATCCGCCTCCTTGAAACCGGCTTCGATGTCGCCCCACTCCGAGGTGGTCTTTCCGCCGATGTTCATCACAGGCTCTTTGACCTTCGGATGCGTCGGGTGGATCTCCGGTGCATCCGGCTTCATCGCCTCCTCCGGGTCAAAAACAGCCGGAAGAGGCTCATATTCCACCTCGATCAGCCGCAGGGCCTCGTCCGCCGCATAGACGTCCGTGGCAGCCACCGCCGCTACTTCCTCCCCGATGAACCTCACCTTGTCCATGGCCAGAGGATACTGATCCGCAGGATACCTGGGGGTCTCCACAAAACCATGCTTGACGCCCAGGGTGTCTTTACCGGTGATGACCGCCTTGACCCCCGGGACCTGCCGTGCGCGCGTCGTATCGATACGGACGATGCGCGCGTGGGCGTGAGGACTCCTCAATATCCTTCCCACCAGCATGTTTTTCAGCTGGAGATCCACCGTGTAAACGGCCTGCCCGGTCACTTTTTCAGGACCGTCCTTTCTTAGAATCCGTTTTCCCACATATTCCAGATCGCCCATGATTGATGCTCCTTGGGATGGCTCAGCGCTTGTCGGCCGCCGAAGAAGCCGCGTGCAGCACGGCCTCCATGATCTTGTTGTAGCCCGTGCACCGGCACAGGTGTCCTTCCAACGCCTCCTGAATCTCTTCCTCGCTCGGGTTGGGCCTTCGTTTGAGCAAGGCCGTCGAAGCCAGGACCATGCCCGGGGTGCAAAACCCGCACTGGACGGCGCCTTTCTCGAGGAAGGCCTGCTGGACAGGGGTCAGAACACCTTCCTCTGCCTGCCCTTCTATCGTTTCGACCCGCTTCCTCTCGCATTCAACGGCCAGCAGAAGGCAACCCAGAACCGGCTCCCCCTCCACCAGCACCGTGCAGGAGCCGCACTCGCCCGTTCCGCAGCCTTCCTTGACCCCCGTCAAACCGATCCGGTTGCGCAGGACTTCCGACAGGGTCTCTTGGGGCTCCACGGCAAGCTCATAGGTCTCTCCATTGATCGTCAATTCCAACAAACGTTTCGATGGCTTCGTTCTCATAAGGCACTCCTGTTATCGGCCGCCGGTAAGCTGATTCACTGCGCGGGTCAGGGCATTCAGGGCTTCGACCTCGAGGGCCCTGGTCAAATACCACTTGGAATAGCCGTGATGAGGGATCACCGTCACCTCCTCCGCCACCTGGCGCGCCGCCTCGGCCAGCAGCGCCGGCGAAAAGGGCCCTCCCACGAGCAACCCCTCGCTTTTGAGCGCCCGCACAGGAGCCGGAGACACCGCCCCAACGGCGATCCGGGCCCGGGTGCAGGTTCCCGGGTCCTTGCCGGTTTCCAGGAGCACCGCGATGTTCAAGGCCCCGAACTCCATCCCCTCCCTCAAGGTCAGTTTCGAGAAGGCCCACCCCCGGGTGCCTCCGGTCGGAGGCACCCGAATGCCGGAAATGATCGTATCGGACCCAATGGTCAAAGGGTGCAGGGAATCACCGCTGTAAAGGGCTTCGAGGTCCAGCAGCGCGCCGGCCCCGTCCCCTTCGACCTGGATCTTCGCACCCAGGCAAATGAGGGCGGGCGCCGTATCCGACATGTAAACGGCCCAGCACTTTTTCCCCTTCGGTATGAAATAGCAGAAATCTCCCCCCCGTTTGAAGCACGGCTCTACGAACTGGAAGGTATGCCTCTGGTTGAAATACAGACATCGCGTGTCCTGGCAGAGATTCCCCGCCAGCGTAGCGACATTCCTGATCTCCCGCGTAGCCACCCTGCCGGCGGCCGCAGCGAGAAGCGGCGCATTCTCCGCCACCTCGGGCGAAAGCGCCACGGACGCCAGCGTCGAAGCGCCGTCCAGGATCAGGTCGCCCTCCGGGAGGACCTTCGGAGCGGAGACCCCGAGGCCCTTCAGGCTGATCAGGCGCTCTGGATCGGCCACCCCGTATTTCATGCGAGGCAGCAGATCCGTTCCTCCGGCCAGCAAGGTGCTCTTGACGGCCTTTTCCGTCAAGAGGCTCGAGGCCTCCTTTAGGCTGGTCGGTTTCTCGAATGCAAATCTGGGAAGGTACATGTCCATCCCTCCGTCCATGAAAAGGTTATCCGCTCGAAGACGGACCGTTTGAGCCATTCACGCCACCAAAAGAAGCTACGTCGGCGGCGGCCCCTCATCGGTTCTCTTAAGCGGGTTCCGCGTTGGATGCACACATGGGCATCTTTCGCCGGTAAAGTTTGAGATAAGCTTAAGCAACAGGCATGCCAAAGACTTTTCAGCGGTTTATTGAGCTGAAAATACATGGAAATCGGGATTGTTTTCTCATGGAGAAAACGAATTTATGCCTCCTGTTACGAGGCAGGAATGTCTCCTTGAATGAAACAGATGCGCACCGAGCTCGCTAAACGAACCTCTTGACGCTATTCCGGTAAAACAGACTCTGTCGCTGGCAGCGGCCAAGCGGTCGATGATCGATCGGCTCATCCGCTGGACTCCTTTCCCTGCAACCTTGAACACGGCGTTCGACGGTCTCTGCGGGCTGCTTACAAACTTTTGAAGGACTTTCCGGACATTCCAAATTGCTTCATGAGCCGCTGAAGAGAGGTGCGGCGCATATTCATCGCCTGGGCGGTTTTCGTGATATTGCCATCGTTGAGCACAAGGCACCGGGCAAGATACTGGCGGGTGAAATCGTCCACAATCTTTCGGCGCATTTCTTGAAACGTCCTGTTTTGGTCCGCTTGAACGTCCGGAAAGCCTGTCTTCATCAGCCCGGAGGGCAGCATATGCTCGATGCGGACGTTGCCGTTGTCCGCCAGCACGGCAGCCCGCTGAACGGCGTTTTCGAGTTCCCTTACGTTGCCGGGCCAATCGTACGCACACATCATGTTCAGGATCTCGTCCGGTATGCGGAGGCGTTGGTCGAGGTTCAGCCGCGCCGTGTAATATTTTAAAAAATAAGCGGCGAGGACGGGGATGTCCTCGCACCGCTCCCTCAGAGGGGGCATGGTCAGCGCAACGACGTTGAGACGGAAAAAAAGATCGGGTCTGAAGGCGTTCTCTTTGACCCTTTCTTCCAAATCCCGGTTGGTGGCGGCGATGATCCGGACATCGACCTTCACCGGTTCGACGGACCCGAGCCTCACGACGGTCTGCTCCTGGACGGCCCGCAGCAGCTTGCCCTGAAGGTCCATGGGGATCTCGCTCACCTCGTCCAAAAAAAGCGTTCCCTTGTGTGCCTTCTCGAAAAATCCCTTGCGGTCGGTGTGAGCCCCGGTAAAGGCCCCTTTGACATGTCCGAAGAGTTCGCTCTCGAGGATGCCTGCGGACAAGGCCGCGCAGTCGGCCACGACAAAGGGCTTGGCCCTGCGGCCGCTCCGGTCGTGGATGGCCCTCGCAGCCAGTTCCTTGCCCGTCCCGCTTTCACCGTAGATCAGAAGGTTGCAGTCGATGGGCGCTATCTTTTCGATCGCATTCATGACCCGGTTCATGGCCGCGGAGGAGCCGAACACGAAAGAACGCTCCCTGCTGTCCTTCAACTGATTGCGAAGGTCCTCGATCTCCTCCTGCAGTGTCTTTTTTTCATGGACCTTGTCCACCACATGAAGCAGTTCATCGGCATCGAACGGCTTCGAAAGATAGTCGTAAGCGCCGTATTTCATCGCTTTTACGGCCGTCTCCACGGTCGCATACCCGGTCATGATGATGATCTCGAGTGCCGGACTCACCGTCTTGACCTTTCCCATCAAGGTGATGCCATCCATCCCCGGCATCCGTATATCCACCAGCAGCAGGTCGAACAGATGCCCTTTTTTCTCGATCAAATCCAATGCGGCCGTGCTGTCCGAGGCCCCCATCACCTGGTAGCCCTGCCTCGACAGCAGCCTGATGCAGCGTTTGCGGATGGAAACCTCGTCGTCCACGACCAGTATTCGAAAATGCTCCCTCAACGGACGCCTCCTTCCCCGCCCGCCTCCAAGGCCGGCAAAAGAATGCGGAACACGGAGCCTTCGCCTCCTGGTGCATTTTCCACCATCATCCGCCCTCCGTGCTCTTCGACGATCCTTTTGCTGACTGCAAGCCCCAGGCCGGTTCCCTTACCATCCTGCTTGGTAGTGAAAAACGGCTTGAAGACACGATGCATCAGATCAGAAGGAATTCCCGGACCGTTGTCGGCTACGGACAAACGAATCCAGTTCCTGGCCTCTTTGGGAAACCGGTGAGGCTCGGCTGAAATGGTAATTCGGCCCCCTTGGACCAGCGCGTCCCGTGCGTTCTTGACGACGTTCATGACCACCTGCTGAAGGCTGTTGGAGTTGCCCTTCACAAAAGGGAGGTTTTCCCGGTACTGTTTGACGATTTCGATGTTCTCGATCTCCGCCTGACGCTGAACGAGCATCAGGCTGTCGTCGATCACCCTCGTGATACTGAGGGGTTTTCGCTCTTCGGGAATGCTGCGCGAGAAGTCCAGAAGCTTCTGCGTGATCTTCTTGCATCGGCGCGCATCGTTTTCCATTTCCTCGAGCTCTTCGAGGGCCATCTCGAGGTCGAGCCTTCCATCGCGGATATCCTCCAGCAGCATTTGAACGGATATGATGAGCCCGCCCAGAGGGTTGTTGATCTCATGTGCCACCTCGCTCGCCAACGTGCCGATCAGAGACATCTTTTCCGACTGGAAAAGCTCCTCCTTGAGCCTCTGGATCTCTGAGATGTCCGTAACCGCGTTGACGATGCCTGAAACGATGTCCCCTCCTTCACGCAGGTACGAACTGGAAACAAAGAAAGGGACCTTTTTCCCGCTCTTGGTGATGAAGCTGGTCTCGAAGGATGACTGCCCGGCCTTTTCCCCCCGGGAAGCCGTCAAGTGCTCGAACAGGGAATGATCCTCCGCATCGACGACCGTGGTATAGTGCCGCCCCAGCAAATCCCCGGGCTCGTACTCGAGCAGGTCGGCAAGACGCTTGTTCACGAAAGTGATTCTCCCTGACAGGTCGATGATCTGTATCCCGTCGTTGAGGGAGGCTATCAGGTTCTCGTTGAAAGCCTTCAAGCGGACCATCTCCTGGTCTATTCTCTGTTTCTCCTTCTCCTTCGTGAGGTCACGGGCCACACCCACCATGGCGATGGGCTCATCCTGTTCGCCCCTCAGAGGCACACACCTTACATGGGCTGGGAACCGTCTGCCGCCTTTGGTGCGGAACATGATCTCGCCGTTGTATGTTTCGTTCCTTCGGATGCAGCCGAGGACGTCCGGCTCCCTGGCACCCAGGACGGCGATGTGGCGGTTCAGGACCTCGGAGGCCTCGAACCCGAACATCTGCTCCGAATACTTGTTGAAAAAGACCAGGTAGCCTTCCAGATTGGTTATCACGATGGATTCGATGATGTTTTCCAGGACGTTTTCGATGAACTCCTTGGTGGTCTTCTTCATACCCAGGATCAACCGGTCCCAGTTGATCGGCTCCCGGCCGGCGGAGGGAACGGGAGGATCCGGCGCCCCCCTGAATTTCATCTTGCGGCGCGCCTCTGAACGACGGTGCCCGTCGATTCCTGTTTTCTCGGTCATCGAATTCCTCCCCTCTTCGACGCACGCCGCTCCGCCTCAATCGGCCGCTTGCCGTCCCAGAGCATCATAGCATATCCCTTCAGCGGACAGTCCTCCAAACGGACAATCCCTAAAAAAGGTTAAATTCCGGACACCTCCAGAAAGAAGCTCCCCGCATCGGCTCATCCGCAGGGTCCTTGCGCGCTCTCAGGCTTTGACCTTCTTCAGGCAGAGTTGTATATATGCCTTACACCGCCTTCCGCCTGCAAGCGCCCGGGACCCCTATTTTCATTCCAGGGAGGAGACACCAACCCCTTCACCATCGTTTTCGGCGGAAGGCGCGACTCACCCCGGTGATACCCATGCCGGGCATGGGCGAGACCATCTTCAAAGGAGCAGGTGCATGAACGACACCCACAGCGCTATTATGACTGCCATGACCCTCGATGAGGCCACATGGCTCATGGACACGGCCCTCGGGCGAAGGCCGGCCGATCTGGCCATCGTAAACGCGAATCTCGTCAATGTCTATACCGGCGAAATCCTTCCGAACCAGGGGGTGTGCGTCAGCGGGCGTTGGATCGCTTACACGGGGGAGGATCCCCGGACCTCCATCGGGCGCGAAACCCGCGTCATCGACGCCGCCGGCAAGACCGTCATCCCCGGGCTGATCGACGGTCACACCCACATCTCGAACCCGTGCCTCCCGAGCGAATTCCTACGCTATGTTATGAAAGGCGGCACAACGAGCCTGATCGCGGAAATGATGGAGCCCTACCCTGTGGCAGGCATCGACGGGGCCATCGATTTCGCCGAGGCCCTGGGCGATCAACCGATCAAGATCTTCACCACGATGCCCGCCATGGTCTCCATCAGCCACGCCTGCCGAGGCATCGCGCTCGACGATCTCAGGATACTGGCTGATCGGCCCGAGACGGTGGGCATCGGCGAGTCCTACTGGCAGGCGGTGATCCAGTCGCCGGAGGTCTACCTCCCTGCCCTGCTCGAAACGCGCAGGCGCGGAATGGTGCTGGAGGGCCATACGGCCGGAGCGAGCACCCGCAAACTCCAGGCTTACACCGCAATGGGCATCACCTCTTGCCACGAACCGGTCAAGCCGATGGAGGTGCTCGAACGCCTGCGCCTGGGAGTCAACGTCATGCTCCGGGAAGGAGGCGTCCGGAAAGACCTGGAGGTCCTGGCCGGCATATTGGAGACCGGCGTGGACCTGCGGCGTGTGAGCGTCTGCACCGACAGCGTCGCGCCGGATGATCTGGTATCGAACGGCTACCTGGAATGCGTCGTCCAGAAGGCCATCGACTGCGGCTTCGCACCGATGGACGCCATCCGCATGGCGACCCTGAACGTCGCCGAGCATTTTCATTTGGATCACCTGATCGGAGGCATCGCACCAGGTCGATATGCCGATTTGGTCGTCATCCCCGACATCCGCACGATCCGGGCGGAATGGGTCGTCTCGAACGGCCGGGTCATCGCTGAAAAGGGGCGGCTCCTGATCCAGCCCCGCCGTCATCCATTCTGCGAGGCGAGCCTCAGCACCATTCATCTCCCGAGACGGATGGAAGCCGCTGATTTCGATGTGGCAAGCCCCGCCAAAGGTCCGAGGGTCCGAGTGCGCGCCATGGAAATGGTGACGGATCTCGTCACCGCCGAGCGCCGCCTGGATCTGCCTGTCGCCGAAGGGCGGATATCGGCCGATCCACAAAAGGACATTGTCAAGATCGCCGCCATCGACCGCCGGATCACTCCGGGCAAGACATTTACGGGCTTCATCAAGGGCCTTCACATGACGCACGGAGCTGTAGCCATCAGCGCCGCATGGGACTCCACCGACATCATTGTCGCAGGTGCAAACGAGGACGACATGGCCACGGCGGTCAACCGCATCCTCGACCTGCAGGGCGGCTTCGTCATCTGCGCCGGCGGCCGGGTGGTCGAAGAAATTTCCCTGCCGGTCTTTGGATATATGTCCCTCGAACCGATCGAGACCGTAGCTGAGAAGTTGAACAGGATGGCCCGGGTCATCCGGGAGATGGGCGTAACTTTTCCAGACCCGGCGCTTTCGTTCGTCACGCTGACCGGCGCCGCCATCCCCTATCTGCGCATCTGCGAGGAAGGCTATGTGAACCTGAAAGACGGTCTGACAGGCGGACTCTTCCCGGACGACTCCGGCGAAGGGGAGCATTGAGTATTCAGAAAGTGCACTGCGGGAAACGGCAAGCCTGGGCGATGCATGCTTTGCCGGCGGTCCCCGGCCAAGATAGCATATTCATCGAGGCCGGTTTTAAAAAAGCCGGTGCACTCGTTAAAATTTTGAAAATATCTCTTGCGTTTTTTGCGGGATAATTTATAGTATTTCCCTGAATTATCCCGGTAGGGCATCCGGGCCGGCTTCATTCGCAGGTAGTGATCCATTTGTCAGAGTGACGACCTCGGATGGGGAACAGGTTGAACTTTTGTTGAAAGGAGGTTGGGCACTGTGGCAAAAGGCACCGTCAAGTGGTTTAACGACCAAAAAGGATTCGGTTTTATTCAACAGGATGAGGGCTCAGACGTTTTTGTTCACTTCTCCGCGATCAAAGGCACCGGCTTCAAATCGCTGGCCGAGGGCGACCGCGTGAGCTTCGATGTGGAACAGGGCACCAAAGGCCCCGCTGCGAAAAACGTCGAAAAGATCTAAGCACCCCGCGATTCGACCAGGCAATCCGCCCCTCCGTGCGGATTGCCTTTTTTTATGTAGCCCTGGAAAATCGCCGAGGAAGCGCCCCTCATCCTCAGGAACGCCCTGGACACGCCCCTTGCATCCAAAAAACTCTCGAGATTGCAGCCGAGCGTAAAAAAAACGCCCTTCAGCCTGTGCATACCGCCTCGATACGGCCATCCGCTTGAATCATTAAGCCCCCAAGATCATTCATCAAAAAAGGTCCTCTGCCTCCTGGCACATCTATTGCTGCTCCGCTCCTTTTAAATGGGTTTCATTTGAACGGCCTGCTCCGCCCCCTTTCAATCGCCGTGAGGTCGATTCATGTTTATCCACTGCAAAGGTTTTACGCTCGTCGAACTCCTGGCCGTCCTCTTCATCGCGGGGACATTCGCCGCAGCCGCGATCCCCGTTCTTTCCCAAACGGTTCACCAGTGGCGTCTGAGAAACGCGGTCCAAGACCTTTACCAGGGCTTCCAGATGGCAAAAAACTCCGCGGCCCGGGGCAACACCCTTGCAGGCCTTGTCTTCGACCGTGACAGCGGAGGCTCTATCAGCGGCTTTACCGTCTTTTCCGATCTCGATGCCGATTTGAGTCGTGATGAGGGGGAACCCATCCTCGAGCAGGTCCGCTGGAGGGACTACCCGGGCATCTCGTTGGCCCGTGAAAAAGGCGGGGTCGAAAGAATTTCCTTCGACTGCAATGCTGGCAGTCATCCTGCCGTCGGATTCCGGCCGAACGGGATCCCGGTTTCGAGCACCGGCGGACTCGGCATGGGATCCGTTTTCCTTGAAAACCGCTGCGGCCGAAGCCTCGGAGTCATCCTCTCCTGCGCCGGCCGGCTGCGTATCGCCGAAACGCCGGAGGAATGATCCAGTGGGTTTCTCCCGTTCAAAACCCTCTTTTCACCGGGCCTTCTCCCGCCGTGCCGGCTCCGGCAGACAGGCCTCACCCCATGTCGAGGGTTTCAGTCTGCCCGAGATGATGATCGCCATGGCAGTGACGGTCATTCTCTCTTCGCTGATCTGGGTAAACTACCAGTCCCAGCACGAAGCCTCTCTCTTTCAAATACAGACCCTCGCGATGCAGGAAGACCTACGTTCGACGATGACCCTCATCGCGGACGACCTGCGTATGGCCGGCTACGATCCGATCCGCCAGGCGGGGCGGCCCCCCGTAGGAACCGGGATCCTCCTCGCCGGCAGGGACCGGATCCGCATAACCATGGATCTCAACGGAGATGGAGACACCGACGACCCGAACGAGGACGTCGACTATCGGGTCAAGGATTCGGACGGTGGATCGGCATTGCATCGCAAATCCTCCTCCGGGGGCCGCGCATCTTTTCAGCCTGTGATCAACCATGTCGAGGCGATCGATTTCGTCTATCTCGACCGGAACGGGAAGGTCCTCGATGACGACGGGCAGGGCAGCGTCACCGAGAGGGTCGACCGGATCTCCAGTATCCAAATCCTCCTCGCCGTGAGGAGTCCGCTCGAGGACCGAAAGGTCCGGCACACCGCCGGCCTGTTCAATCTGCAGGGCCGGTGCATCCTGCCGGCCTCGCAGGATGCATACCGCCGCGCCTCTCTGATCGAAGCGGTGTATTGCCGAAACCTGCGGGTGGAAGATGACGATGCCCGGTCCTAGGCATCCGATGGTCGCCCCGGCCTTGACTTTATCCAGGATGCGCGGTTCCGGCGGGATGACCCTGATCGAGGTCCTGTCCGCCACGCTGGTTCTTTCCCTGGGCCTGCTCGCTCTTGCTTCCCTGCAGATCACGGCGATGCGCGCCAATGCCTACGCGCGGGATCTCTCCCAAGCCACGGCCATCGCCAAAACCTGCATGGAGGAGCTTTTGGCAGCGCCCTATTCAAGCCTCCAAAAGATGACCGAATCCCGCAACGCGAACATCCGGGGGTTTTCCGCAAGAACCGCCGCTGAGCCATTGGTGCCGCAAACAGCCGGGGTGCTATTGACCGTCAACGTCACCTGGCGGCAGGGAAAACGGACCCACTCCATGAAACTGCAATCCCTCAGGAAGCCGTCATGAACCCTTCACACCTCTTTCGAAGCAGCCTGCATCCCCCTCCCAGACGCCGCCAGGAAGGGACCGCTCTGCTGCTCGCACTGGTTTTTCTGTCTCTTTTCAGCCTGCTCGGGCTCTCCGCGCTGAAGGCTTCCACCAACGAGATCCGGATGGCCGGCAGTCTCAAAGATCAGGCCGTCGCTTTCTACCATGCCGAAGCCGGCCTCCAGCACGCCCTCGAGGTCATGGAGCAGGGGCTCGAGGACGGATCCTTCAGCCTCCCTGAAATAGAAGGGAGCCCGACGTCGCCGCCGATCAGAGAAATCCCGGCAGGTTTGGAGTTCCAGATAGAGCCCGGGAGCCTCATCAAGACGGAACGAAATGTCTACGCATTTTCGAGCAGGGGCTTCGGCCCCCAAGGCGCCCAGACCAGGATCAGGGCCCTCTTCAAGCGAGACAGGGAATCCGCCCTCCGCTACGCCGTCTTCGGCGACAAGGGGGTGGAATTTCACGCGGCCGCGGGGGCTTACAGCTACAATTCCAGAGGCTCCGGAAAACCATCCCGGAACGACAACGATGCGCTGACCCACAAAGGCTCGGTTGCCTCGAACCGTTCGATCAGCCTCGCGGAGGAGACCGTCATCGATGGAGATGTTTACCTTGGCGAAGACGCCGGGGGAGTTCAGGCATGTATTTGGTCAGCCGAGCCTTCCGGCGGCGGCATTTCCGGAGAAAAGGGGATTCTGGCAGGCAGGATAGCGCCGGATCCTCTCGGGCTTCGAACGGGCGCCTATGCCGCCCGATTCAACGCACCGCCGGCCGATTTCAACAACGAAGCGGACGGCGTCGATTCATCGCTCGAAATCGACAAAAGCCTCACACTCCTCGGCGGAAGCGAAGGGACGGAATATCTTTTGGACCGCATCGCCCTGAAGGCCGGGGCGGTTCTGAGCATCGACGTGCGGTCCGGGCCGTTGACCTTGTACCTGAGCGGGCCGATGCTGTGCGAGCCCGGCTCCGTCATCGAGGTGGTGGGCAGCCCGTCGGACTTCACCATCCTGTGCAACACCCCTGACACCATTTCCATTGGGTCGGGGTGCACTGTTATGGGGCTCGTTTACGCCCCCTACGCCGACGTCTCCCTCGGGGTGGAAGCCGCCCTCTATGGCGCAATCCGGAGCAGGTCGACCGTCCTCGAAAACGCAGCGACCGTCTTCTATGACGAAGAAGCGGCGAAAAGATACCGGATTTATAAGAACACGTTGACCCTTTGCGGCTGGGACAACGGCTTCCCGTGATGCGGCGCGCATCTTCCCTGGTTCGGACTCTCGACCCGGCTATCCAGTCTCCGGAACTCCCATGGCGGGTCGGCCGGAGCGCCGCGTCGCGCTGTCAACTCGTCTGCACGACGTGGCAAGAACAGGAAATACAGGGATCGTAGTTCCTGATGGCCTGTTCGCACAGCCAGGTGAGCCGGTCCTCCGGTAGATCCGCATACCGCTCCACCAGCCGGCGCAGATCCCTTTCGACGACGCCCTGATTCTGCGAGGTCGGCGGTACAATCCGCACGGACCGGATCACGCCTTCCTCATCCAATGCATAGCGGTGCCAGCAGATCCCCCGTGGAGCCTCCGAGCAACCGTACGCGGTAGCCGAATGGGGCTCGAAATCGATTGCAGGGCTTGGCGGGGGGTCATAGCCGGCGACGATATCGAGCGCCGTTTCACAGGCGCAAAGGACTTCGATGGCCCTGACGACAATGCTCTTGAACGGATTCCGGCAGGGCGGAACGCAGCCGGCCTCCTCTGCCGCCCGCCGCGCCATCGGTGGCAGTTGGTCGAAGTTCAGGTTGAAACGCGCCATGGGGCCAACCATGTAGGGGCCACGTGCTTTTACCGCCGCATGGAGAGCGGTCGAATGGGCGGCTTGCTCTTCCCTGAAATGCGCCTCGAAGGCCTCCAGAGGGATGTCGAGCCCTTCGCTGGATACCAGACGCCCCTCGAGCACCGCGTATTCATCCGGATGGTGCATAGAGACAAATTCATAGTCCTGCTCAAATACGGGAAAATCGAAACCCGCCACCCACCGAACCGTGTCATAGGCCGCATCCCGCGCCCATTCAAGGTCTTCGGTCAGTGCCAGCAATTCCCGCCGTCCCGGAACCCGGTAAAAGCCGCCGACCTTGAAATTGACGGGATGGATCTCGCGCCCTCCAAGGAGCGTGACGATGCGGTTTCCAACGGCCTTTAGTCTGAGTCCACGCTTCACCATCTCGGGCTGAATCCCCGCGAGTTCGATGGCATCCGCGCAGCCGAGGAAATCCGGGGCGTGGAGCATATAAATGTGCAGTCCGTGGCTTTCGATCCACTCCCCGCAGTAAATGAGACGCCGCAACTCCCTCAAGGGCCCCGTGAGCCTTGCGCCGAAAGCCGACTCCATCGCCTGGCTGGAGCTGGTCATGTAAGCGATCGGGCAGATTCCGCAGATGCGGGCCGTGATGTCGGGCGCCTCAGCATGACAGCGGCCGCAAAGGAGCGCTTCGAAGAAGCGGGGAGGTTCGAAGATGCGGAACTGGACCGATTCGACCTGCCCCCCTTTGATTTTCACAAAGAGGCCCCCTTCGCCCTCCACCCTCGCCAAAACATCCACCTTGATGGTCTTGTCACCTTTCATGGGTCTCACTCTCTTTCCGGAAGGCATCCGCGTTGGCATTGAAGCCGCGGAAGGCCCTGAGGATATCGACCTTCTCGACCCCGAGTGCAGCACGCCACATGTGCGTCAACGAGGCGGTATTGGGGGTCTCCTTCGGCCCGAAACACCCATAACAGCCGCGATCATAGCTCGGGCAAATGGCGCCGCAACCAGCCTGTGTCACCGGCCCGAGGCAGGGGACGCCCCGCGCCACCGTTACGCAGACATTCCCACGGCGTTTGCATTCCACACAGACGCTGTATGTGGGGATGCACGGTTTACGGCCCGCAAGGAGCGCGGTAATCACCTCGAGCAACTGGGTTTTTTGAATGGGGCAGCCTTTCAGCTCGTAATCCACCTGGATGTGATCAGCAACCGGCGTCGACTTTTTGAGCGTCTGGATCCATTCGGGTCTCGGATACACCGCTCTTGTGAAGCGCCGCACATCATCGAAATTTCTGAGGGCCTGAATCCCTCCCGACGTGGCGCAGGCCCCGATGGTCACAACGATTTTCGACCGGCGCCTCACCTTGTGGATCCGCTCCTCGTCATGAGGGGTCGTGATAGACCCCTCGACAAGCGATAGATCGTAGGGCCCCGGCAAGAACGTGCGGGAGGCCTCCGGGAAATAGGCGATCCGGATCTCACCGGCGATGGTCAGGAGATCCCTTTCGCAATCGAGAAGCGTCAACTGGCACCCGTCACAGGAGGCGAATTTCCAAACGGCGAGCTTCGGTTTTCTCATTTTCGGCATCTTCACAACTCCCGTTTCCCCAACAGCGTCCCGATCTCACTCAGGCGGAAAACCGGGCCGTCCCGGCAGACCAGGACCGTGCCGAGCTGGCAATGGCCGCAGATCCCCTCCCCGCATTTCATGTTCCGCTCCGTGGACACATGGATGCGTTCTTCGGTCAGTCCTTTATCCTTGAGCGCCCGGATCGTATGGGTCATCATGATTTGAGGCCCACAGATCAGGGCTCGGGTGCGCTCGGCGTCCAGACGGAGGCCCGGGATGAGGGTCGTCACCACCCCGACACTGCCCCGCCACCCCTCACGGGCGCTGTCGACGGTTACCTCGATCTTCATGTCGAAACGACCGCGCCATTGTTCGAGGAGGGTACGGAAGAGGATATCGGACGGAGTCCGCTCCCCGTAAATGAGGGCGATATCCCCGAAGCGCTGCCTGCGCCCCAGGATCGAATAGATGACAGGCCGCAAGGGCGCGAGGCCGATGCCACCGGCGGCCAGGACGACATCCCCCCCTTCCAATTCATCGAGCGGCCATGGCCGGCCGAAGGGCCCCCGGACCCCGATCACGTCCCCCCGCCTCAGCTCGGCCATCTTGTGGGTTACAGAGCCGTAAGAGCGGATGGTATGGACGATCTTCGCTTCGTCCAGCGGATCCCCGCTGATCGAGATCGGAACTTCCCCCACGCCGAACATGTAAAGCATGTTGAACTGCCCCGGCCAAAAACGCATGGGAGCGCCACCGTCTTCCCGCACGAGTTCCAGGGTGAACGTATCCCGTGTCTCCCTCTTTCGGCGCTCGATGCTGTAAAGGACCGGTTCCATCACCGTGTACGAATGCTCCGGCATGCCGCAACCTATCCTTTCAAAGATGCCTGCCGTACAAATCCAGGAGCTGCAGGGTCATATCCTGGAGGCGATTGACGGCAACAAGTGAAAAACGCTTCAACAGCTCATAACCGAGGCGCGGATCCTCTTCGGCCCTCTCTCTTAGAAACGCACCTTCCAACATCACGGCCCGGGTTTTTTCCAGCGCCGTCGCATCGAAACGCCTCCGGTAAGGCGAATAAAACCAGGACCAGCCCAGGATGTCCCCGGGTCCCACCGTGTAGACGGTCACGGATCCGCGCCCGGTAACAAACACCTGGATCGCCACCCGGCCCGTTTCGATCAGGAAAAACCGATCCGCTTCGTTCCCCTCCCGGTAAATGGGCTCTCCGGCATCGAAACTCACCGACCGGGCGCTGGAAGACAGCATCTTGATAATCGCTGGATCGAGATCACGAAAGAAGACATGCTCGGCCAGCATCTTTTCCGCCTCTTCAGCTGCGTGCTCCTTCATCTTCCTTCCCCTCCCCTATCTAACTCACCCTATAGACCCTGGACGAATCTCCTTCCGTTCCTCATCCCCGCGGCCTCACGAGGCCCCCGGCGGACAGGTTCTTCAAGTTTGCAGAACCTTTCCTCCTTTCCAAACCGTTTCCATCCGGTAATGATTTTCCGGGTGCAACCGCGTTTCCGATTCAGGGCGCCCCGGCGGGTGCCCGACGCCGCGCCATCGATTCCAGCGGGCGGCTTCCTTATGCTTGAAGGGCCTTCACCTCAGCCGTGATGTCGATCCCCACCGGACACCAGGTGATGCAGCGTCCGCACCCGACACACCCGCGTGCCCCGAATTGCGGCACCCACGTCACCAGTTTGTGCGTCATCCACTGGCGGTACCGCGACCTTGCCGACTCCCGGACACTTCCCCCGTGGATGTAAGAAAAGTCTCGGCTGAAGCAGGTATCCCACATCCGGATGCGCCCCGCGCTCCGCCCGTCGACCGCGTTTTCCTCCGAAACCCCGTGGCAGAAACAGGTCGGGCAGACCAGGGTACAATTGCCGCACGTCAAGCAGCGTGCGGCCACCTCATCCCAGTGCGGATGCTCGAAATGCTCGAAGAACAAGGCATCCAACGTCTCCGTATCCATGCGGCGCCCCATTTTACGGGCCGCTTTCTCCATTACCTCCGCCGCCAGGCGCTTATCCTCCTCGGGTGCCAGCTTCGCGCCGGCAGACTTCAGGATCTGTTCGCCCTCTCGGCTTCCAGCACGGGCCACGAAGCAGTGCCGGCCATCCAGATTCAATTCCGTCATGGCGATGTCGAAGCCGGAAACCACCCGCGGGCCTGTTTTCATGGAGACGCAGAAGCAGGTTCCGCCCGGCCTGGTACAATCCACCGCCACAATGAACATCTTTTTTCGCCTGGCCGCATAAACCGGATCGGCCGACGGACCATCCAGCAAGACCCCGTCCAGGACAGCAACGGCCGCCGTATCACAGGCCCTTACCCCGATAAAGGCATAGCGGGGAGGATCCTCCTTAAACGCCTCCAGTTTGAATCCGCTGTCTGTCAGATGCGCCCCGATGAGCCGAATCTCGGCCGGGTAGAGATGATGCTTCAGGGAATGGGGTCCCACCACGTGGGCGAAAAGGCTTCCTGCAGGTTCATCCATCAATCGATAGCGCCCGGCGTCCTGTTCATCGACCCGCCCGGCAGGAATATCCGCGGTCGATCCGATCTCCCCCAATACGATAGCCCCGCTGCGTTCCAGCGGCCCGATAGTCGTGTAGCCTGCCTGTTTGAGGGCCGCAATCAGCCGTTCGAATCCTTCGAGGTCCAGGATCTCCTCAGACGGCGTCGTTCGCTGTTGGCTCGTCATGACTATTCTCCCGCATGAAGCTTGCAGTTGCACCCCAGGATATGCCTAAGTGACATTTTTCAAATTTCAGGCGGACCTGGCAAGCACTAAAAGCAGTGGATGAATCTTCCACCCGCAGGGGGACATCGAAGGGAAGGCTATAGGGTATTTAGATTTTGAACTATTTGCCTGGTCACGCCTTTCTCGGACAGATTAAGGGCTTGACACATCCCCTGCTGAACCTACAATAGACACCCGGGCAGCCGACCCGGCGACAGACCGTACACCCTCTCCCACGCTCGAAAGTTCAACCCGGGAGAACAGGAAAAACCATGCAGCCGCCCTTCTCGAACTTTCAGCGGTCTTATACCGGGGAACTCACTCGATCCATCGATCTCACAATGGATACGAACCTACCCCGAGCGTTCTGCAATGGATGATTTCGACGTCTCATAGAGTCGTCCTGCAGTCTGCCGGAAAAGCTCACCAAGGCAAAGCCGATTCGCCGGATCACCTTCGACGATACGGCCGGTGCGGCGCCGCAGCGATCGGACCACGCACCCAGGCAGCCTGAAAGGATTTGGAATGGAACCAATAACGGATCGAAGCGACGTCCCCTCCAACGGCTGGCACGAATGCCGGATCCGCGTCCGTTACAAGGACACCGACCGGATGGGCGTCGTCTATTACGGCAATTACCTCACCTTTTTCGAAATCGCCCGCGCGGAATTCATGCGGGATCTCGGGTTTTCATATGCCCGCCTCGAAGCGGACGGCTACAGTCTGGTGGTGATCGAGGCGGCGGCGAAGTACCATGGCAACGTGGGTTATGACGCGGTCGTCCGCGCCCGATCGAATGTCGCGGAGCTGAGCAGGGTGCGTATGCGCTTCGAATACCGGATCCTGGATGAAGAAGGGCGCCTGCTCGTCAGCGGCCACACCACCCATGCCTGCCTGGATGGAAACCAGAAACCGGTGCGCATCCCTGCAGCGATCGACCAGGCCATCCGCGAGAGGTGCTCGATCCCATAGGGATAGCGAAAAGGCACAATCATCCGACGTTTCCAGCCAGGCCAAGGCACCGGTGACGGGGCCGCGCAACGCGCCCCTTACAAGGCCTGGCATTGCGGGCAGATGTGGGTGCCGCGCTGCCCCACCACGATCCGTTCGATCGGACAGCGGCAGCGCCGGCACGGCTCGCTGGTTCGGCGGAAAACCTCCAGATGAGCCTGGTTCTTGCCCGCTTTTTCCCCCAGTGACCTGAAATTGGCCTTACCGCGCCCGAGGGATGTCCCGCTGTTTCGAATGCCTTTTTCGAGCACCTTGACGATCGCCCTGTGAAGAGCCCGGATTTCTTTGCGCGTGAGGGTCGCAGAGACCCTGCAGGGATGGAGCTTCGCCTCCCACAAGGCCTCATCGACGTAGATATTCCCGAGCCCCGCCAGAAAGGATTGATCCAGCAGAAGGGGCTTCAAGCGCCGCCTGCGGGAACGGAGCCTCTCGGCCAAGAGCGGCACGCTGAAATCCGGATCGAGGGGTTCCGGCCCCAACCGGTCAAGAATGCCCTTGGTATCCTCGACGAGATAGCAGCGTCCAAACTTCCGCGTATCGTGAAGCCGCACCTCGCGATCCGCTCCGAACCGCAGGACGAGCCGGTCGTAAGGCGAGCGTGCCTCTCGGGGGGAGGCGACAATGAGCCGGCCGGACATACGCAAATGAACCAGCAGGTGTCCCTGAGGCGCCAGATCGAAGACGATAAACTTCCCCCTCCGGCGAACAGCTGCGGCGACCTTCCCCGCGATCCCCCTGCAAAACTGTTCGGGCGTGAGCCCGCTGACAGTCCGCGGCCACAGGACTTCCGCTCGCGTGATGACGGCGCCCCTGAGCCCCCCCTCCAGAAGGTCGTCTACGATCGTCTGCACCTCGGGAAGCTCCGGCATGGCTCCCTATCCCTCCATCCTCTGAAAAGGCCTATTTGCGGATAACCTTCACCAGAGCACCCTTCTCAACCGGAGTGTTCACCGATCCGCCGTTCAATAGGGCCCACTCCTCGACCTTGTCCTGCGGAGCCCCGAGGGCCCTCAGCACCTGCCCCAGCATCCCCGAGGAAGGGGCCTTGACGATGCGGATCCGGTCCGGCCGGACATCGATCCTGGCAGAATCTCGAAGGGCCTGGAATCCTCCCACGGCCTGCCGAAAAACCGGGCTGTAGGAGGAGAAGCTGCCGGCGGCGCAAAAACCCTGGAACTCGAATATCTTGCCATCCTTCTGAATGAAGTAGGACAATACCCCAAGCACCCCCTGGTTCGTCCGCACCTGGCTCACGAGGCGGACAGCCCGTAGCCCGTTGACGGTTTCCTCGCCCGAATCGACCACCTGGGCGCCCGACTGGCTCACGAAAGCCCCCGCCGCATCCCGAGGCGTTCCGGCAGCAGCCATCGAAAGGGTGAGGGCGGCGTCCTTGCTTGGGCTCATCACCCTGACCACCTGACGGGTATTCTGTAGGGCCCATCCGCCCGGGACGGGGAACTGAAACCGGAGATCGGGATGGTAGAAAACACCGCCGGTGGTATATCCCTCGCGCGGATTGCCCCCGAACACGAGCCCGTCAATGCGCATCAGGTAACGCTCACGATCCACACGGTATTGCCGGGCCCCCAGCCGACCCTGCCACTCAGCGGTCTTGCGTCTGACCGCCCCCATCCGGTCGTCGGGATTCGGGTGGGTCGAAAACCATTCCGGCAGACCGCTGCGGTCCGAGGAGGGATTCATCCGCTCCAGGGTCTCGAAAAAAACCGCCATCTGGTTTGCGTCGTACCCTGCCTTGCTGGCATACTCCACCCCAAGGTCATCCGCCTCCCGCTCGTTTTCGCGGCTGAAACTCAGGAAAAGCAGCTGGACCCCTGTCTGAGCTGCATCCTCGAAGCGTTGCAGCGTCGGCGAAAAGAGCATGCCGGCGGCCAAGCCGATCTGAGCCAACTGCGCGCGGCTGTATTGCTCGGCCGAATGCCTGGCCGTGATGTGGCCTAGTTCGTGCCCCAGGACGGCAGCCAGCTCCGCCTCGCTGTTGAGGGACCCCAGGATCCCCCGCGTCATGTAGACATAGCCCCCGGGGGCGGCGAAGGCATTCACCACGGCCGTATCCAGAACCGCAAACTGATAAGGCAGATGCGGCCTATGGGAAAGCCCCCCGAGCCGCTGACCGATTCCCGCCACATAAGCCGTCAGGGGCGTGTTGTCGTAAAGGCCGTATTCCTTGGAAACCGCCTGGTCGCTTTGCCTCCCCATCTGAATTTCCTGCTCTTCGCTCATCAGCATGAGCTGGGTCCGCCCGGTAACCGGGTCGATCGCACAGGCCGGAAGGATGAGAAGACACACGGCCAACAAAACGAAAACCCATTGATTCCTGAATCCCATTTTCTTCATGAGAGGATCCCTTCAACCCGTTCATTCATTCCTGCAACAAGCCCGCCCATGTTCGACCGGACTCGACCTAAGACACTCCATGACCTCGGTTCGTTCAGACTAAGCGGTCGGCATTTTGCTGTCAATCCCGAGCTACCCCCTCCTCAGCTGCCGGAACTATGCCACCATGTCATCTGCGCGCCATCACTCCCTCTACCTTTTCCCCTGCCATCTTTCATCCTCGGGGCGATCCGAGCCCCTGCATCAGGACCATCAAGAGGATTCGCGGGCATCGGATTCGATCAATCCGGCTCGTCCAGCCAAACCCGCATCCTCGACAGGAAGACGGCCAGCCCCAGCATGAGCGACCCGCCGGCGACGGCAAAAACGGCCCGGTAGCCGGCATGTTCCCCGATCCACCCGAGCAGGACGGAGCCCAGAAAGATCCCCAGATCGATCCCGCCCGTGTAGATGCCGTTGATCTTGCCCCTGACCTCGGATCGTTCACGGCGCAGGGCCAAGGTGTTCAAAGACGGATAGAGGATCCCATGCCCGCAGCCGCTCACCAGCCCTGCGATCGCGAGCAGCACATGCCCTCCCAGCTGCGTCAGCAGCAGGAGTCCGCCCCCTGTGATGAAAAGGGCGCAGGGAACGACCCGCTCCTCCCCCACCCGGTCTGCCGCCCGCCCCCCGAAAAAACGGGTAACCACCGCCGCAAAGGTGTACGCCACGAAATAGACCGAGATGTGCTCGATCCCCAGCGCCTGGGCGAAAGGCGCAACGAACCCTCCGTAGCCCGCCAGCCCGATGCCGAACAGGAACGCCAGCATCGTGACCATGAGGATCTTTCTGCGCCGAAGCACTTCGAAAAAACCAGCCTGACGCTCGTCTGCACGGTACACAAAGGTCTCCCGCAGCGGCAGATGAAGGAAAAAACTCAGGAACCCCATGCCTGCGCAGGCCAGAAAATAGACATCGAACCCAAACCGATGGATGATCGGCTCGGTGATCAGGGGGCCTACCGCCATCCCCATCAGACCGGACGTGCCAAACATGCCGATCCCCTCGTTGAGGCGTCCGGGAGGAATGATATCGGCGATATAGGTAAAGGACGCCGTGAAACAGAGGGCCACGCCGATGCCGTGAAACAGTCTGAGCACGACGAGGGGCCAATAAAAGCCGGTCAAAGGGCCATCCAGAAGGAGATAGGCGAGCGGGGCCGATCCCATGATGAAGCTCCCCGCGGTGTAGCTCCGCTTGCGGCCGGCGCGGTCTACCATCAGGGAGACCCAGGGGCGGCAAAACACTGCAGCCAGGGCCATCACACCCATCATGACGCCGATGTCGATCTTCGAGCCGCCACGCGCGGTGACAAAAAGAGGAAACAGGAAGAAGGAAGCCAGACTCGAGACCATGCTGAAGCTGGCAAACGCCATGATAAGGAAAGAAGGGGTGTACAGGCGATTGTGCAGGGCCTCGCGGTTCAGTGAAGAACCCCTGTCCTCGGGCTGCATGCTGGGCTGTTTCATACGCTATGATCGATCCATGCAGGTCCATGGCCAAAAAATTTCGGGGAGAACTGTCCGCCTGGTCGCCGTTTTTCAGCCTGCCCGCAATCCGGCGCCTTGTCAACGACTATGTGGGAGGCTCAGTCAGGGCCTCCACGCACTTCATACCTGGCAGTCCCGACGCGATACCCGGGCTGGTCCGGGATCGTCCCTTGATCTTGCCCGGCTCCCGTTCCGGCTTTCGATGCCCAAAGCCGCCGGATCCAGGGTCCTGCCGCGGGCGCGCATGGGATCCCTTGACATCAGGAACGATCTGAGGCAATGTATAGAGGAGTGATGTCAGGCGCAAGCCATCCAGACTCGGTCTGGATGGCTTTTTTTGTTTTTTGGGAGACAAGGCGCATGCTGCTCGTCATGATCGACCACTACGACTCTTTCACGTACAACCTGGTGCAGCTCTTCCAGGAATTCGACATCGACATCCCGGTCTTTCGCCACGACGCCATCGACAAGCAGAAGTTGGACAGACTTCGGCCTGACTGGGTCTGTCTCTCACCCGGGCCCGGCACCCCCGGAGATGCTGCAGAGACGAAAGAACTGGTCAAGCGCCTTGCCAGGCGTGTCCCGCTCCTGGGGGTCTGCCTCGGCATGCAAATCCTCAACGAGGTCTACGGCGGACGGACCGTCCGAAGCCCGCTGCCGGTCCACGGCAAGGCCTCCCCGGTCCACCACACAGGGCGGGGCATCTTCCGAGGGCTGCCGTCGCCCTTCCAGGCGGCACGCTATCACTCCCTTCAGGTGGTGCCGGGCTCCGACCTGGAGCCCCTGGCGCACGCCGAAGACGGCGTCATCATGGGGCTGCAGCACCGCCACCTGCCCATCTGGGGGGTCCAGTTCCACCCGGAATCGTTTTTCAGCGCGTACGGGCTGCAACTGGCCGAAAACTTTCTGAGGCTCGCCCCCGGCTTCCCCGCCCATCAGATCGTACCGCAGCCGGTGAGTGAGCGGTTTCCCCGCTGGAAGCAACCGTGCGCTGAACATCAACCGCCCCCCGGAGAAATCGCGCCATGAAGCCTTCGCGAACGCTCTCCTGTCAGGCCCCTCTCAAGCTGCTCAAGAACGAGATCCTCTGCGAATATGCCTCGGATGCTATTTTCCTGGAGACAGCCAGAGGCCTTGCAGGGATGCCCGGTTGCTGCGTCCTTCTAAGCGGAGGAGATCTGGACTGCAGCCGCTATTCGCTCATCGCCTGGGACCCTTTTCTCACCTTCAAAGCCAAAGGCGAAGCCATCACCCTCGAGACGCCCTTTGGAACCCAACAAAAGCAGGGTGACCCGCTGGAATGCCTGGACCATTTGTTTTGGAGGCTGCAGCCCGATTTCAACCTGCCGGCCGCCCCATTTGGCGGCGGAGCCGTCGGCTATCTGGCCTATGAACTCAAGAACCGGATCGAAACCCTCCCCCAGACCGTCCGCGACGACCTGGGACTGCCCGATCTCTATCTGACCTTCCCATCCAGGGTCCTGACCCATGACCGCTCGCTTGGAATCCTGCGATATCTTGTCCTCGGCACTGGAAACCATCAAGATTTGGATGTGAATCCTCTTCACCGTCGGATCCTGAGGCCGGGCCCCCCTCCCAGAGCAGGCCGGACCGAGAGCAATTTCACCCCTGACGCGTACCGCGCAGCCGTCTCCGCCGTTCGGGAATATATCGCGGCAGGGGATGTCTATCAGGTCAACTTGTCTCAGCGCTTCAGCTTCCAGCTGCAAGGGGATCCGTTCGCCCTTTGGGAGCGCCTGTTCGCACGGAACCCAGCCCCATTCTACGCCTACCTGAACACCGGCGACCACCAGGTGCTCTGCACCTCGATGGAGCGATTTCTTTTCCGGGAGGGCGACACCATCGAGACCCGGCCCATCAAAGGCACCCGGCCCAGAGGCGGCAGCCCGGCCGAAGACATCCGGCTCGGGAGGGAACTCCAGCAAAGCACCAAGGACGATGCGGAACTCTCCATGATTGTGGACCTCCTGCGAAACGACCTCGGCAGGGTCTGCCGCCCGCGCACCATCCGCGTCGTGTCGCACAAGCGGGTGGAGGCCTACCGGAACGTCTTCCACCTGGTCTCCACGGTGGCCGGTGAAGCCATCACTAACCTCACGCATGCCGGTCTCCTGCGCGCCGCCTTCCCGGGCGGCTCCATCACCGGCTGTCCGAAGATACGGGCCATGGAGATCATCGACGAACTCGAACCGTGCGTCCGGCATGTCTACACCGGCTGCATCGGCTACCTCGGGTTGCACCGGAACCTGGACCTCAATATCGCCATCCGCACGGCCATCGTGCATCAAGGGACATGCCGCTTTTCGGCAGGCGGCGGTATCGTGTATGATTCGGACCCGGAGATGGAGTTTCTGGAAACCCTCCACAAGGCCGGAACCCTTTTCGAGGTGCACCGGCAGCTCGGCCGGAGACACTCATGAGCGAATCGGTCACACCATCCAGCAGGCGGATTTGGCTCAACGGTCGCTTCGTGCCGGAAGACCGGCCGGCGATCCATCCCCTGGACCGCGGGTTCCTTTACGGCGACGGGCTCTTCGAGACCCTGCGGGCCCAAAATGGACGGCCTCTCTACCTCTCCCAACACCTCGACCGCCTAAGACAAGGAGCGGAAGAATTGCGCCTGAATCTACCCGGTGACCTTCACTGGGATGGGATCATCGCCCGCCTGCTCCAGGTCAATGGCCTGTGCAAAAGCGCGGCCCGGGTGAAGATCATCGTCACACGCGGGCAGGAACCTCGATTGGGTCTTCCCACGGCGTGCAGGCCGACCATCATTCTGAGCGCCGAACGGTATCACCCCCCCACGGCCCGGGATTACCTCGAGGGTTGGCGCCTGCACTGCCACCTGAACAGCTACGCACCGCCCCTGGCCCGATACAAGTCACTGAATTACCTGTTCTATCTTTGTGCACGTCAGGCCGCGCTGGATGCCGGATGCCACGAGGCCGTGGTCTTGGACCCCGAGGGCCGGGTCTGCGAAACCGCGGCGGGCTCGCTTCTTTGCCGGAGTGGGGGGACCTGGTGGACCCCTGAAAGCCCGCACCAGCTCACCGGCATCACCCTTCAACAGGTCCGGCGCCTCCTCGGCCTAAGCGGAACCCCCGTGGATACCCGGGCCGCCCGGCCGGCGGACCTGCGGAACGTGGGCACCGTCTGGGTGCTCAACGCGCTCATCGGCGTCATGCCGGCCGTGCAGATCGACGGGCGGATCATCCCTGATCCCCTGCACGACGCCGCAGACCGGATCCGGGGGCTGCTGGTGGCCGGGAATTGACGCGTTCGAAGCAGAGGCTTCCGGTCCTGTCATTTGCACGGGCGCTGCTTGCAGTTCCCACACGGTGCATGTAAGATCAGGGCGGTTGCCGGATCCGGCTTTCGCCTCCAGGCGCTCAGCCGACCGGGCCTATAGCGTAGAAGTCCGCTGTCCAGGCAGCGCTCCTGAAGGCCGTTGAAGCAAACCATGCATTCCGGAAGGCGGGTGAATCCGAAGGGTCTTTGTCTGAAAGCTATCCGTCTGTCACAGGAGAAAATCCAAGATGTATGAATTCCTGCTGAGCCAGGCCCAGAAACAGATCGTGGAGGAAGCCAGGGACCTCGTGGCATGGGTGCCGCGGGAGATGATCCTGGACATGGACCGGGAAAGGATCGTCTTCCCCCGGGAATTTCTGCAGGAGGCCGGACGCCGCAACCTCCTTGGCTGCCGTTACCCCAAGAAGTGGGGCGGCCGGGGCATGGACTGGGTGGCCACCTGCGCGGTCATGGAAGAGATCGGGACCCTCGGCTATATCTTCGCCTGCACCTTCGGGGTGGGGGCGGAACTCGTCTGCGACGCCATTGTGCTCCATGGGAGCGACGACCTCAAAAAGAAATATGTCAAACCGCTGCTGGCAGGTAAGATCTTCGCCGCCGAGTGCCTGACCGAACCCCGGGGAGGCTCCGACTTTTTCGGCACCTCCACCTCTGCCATCGAGAGCGGCGACCATTTTCTACTCACCGGACAGAAGCGCTTTATTGTGGGGGCGGAGGGCGCCGACTACTTCCTTGTCTACGCCCGCACCGATCACGACCCCCAGACCCACCCCCACAAGGCCCTGACCTGCTTCGTCGTGGATCGGGGGCCGGGTGTAGAGGTCAGCTACCTTTACGGCCTCATGGGGTGCCGCGGCGGGGGCGCCGGCCGCCTGGTCTTCAAGGATGCCGTGGTGCCCAGGGAAAACATCGTGGGGAGGCTGAACGGGGCCTACAAGGTCTTCAACACGATGATGATCCCGGAGCGCCTCGGGACCGCCGCCATGACCATCGGCGCCGCCCGGCCCGCCCTGGATATCGCCACGGGGTACACCACCCGGCGCAAGGCCTTCGGCCAGACCATCAACCAGTTCCAGGGGGTCAGCTTCCAGGTCGCGGAGGCTGCGACCCTTCTCGATGCCAGCCGCTCGCTCGTCTACACCACCGCCCGGGCCATCGAGTCGGGTCAAGACCCCAACACCATCCGCCGGCTGGTAAGCGAAACCAAGAAGTTCGTCACCGAATCGTGCCAGGAAGCCGCGCGCAAGGCCATGCAGGTCATGGGCGGCATCGGATACACCAATGTCTTCCCCATCGAACGGATCGTGCGCGACCTCGGGCTCGCCTCCATCTGGACCGGATCGAACGAGGTGATGGCCCTGATCACCGCCCACGAGTGGTACCGGGAGTACACCCTGCGCAAAAAGGGCGGGCGTGAGCGGGACTATGAAAGCGACGCACCCGAGGCATTCGCAGAAGATGAAAAAATCTATTGAGAGGATGCTTGACAGCGGGTCACGCAACCCCGCTTATTTTTTGAGAACGATGTCGGCAACAGCTGTCACATCGGTCTCCTCCAAGACATAGTTGCCGCTGTCCCGGCCCGCCAGTCCAAGATCCCATACCGTGGCCGCCTTGCCGGTGCCCATATTCCGGTCAGCGAAATAGGCGGCGGTGCACTTAAAGCCTACGTCATCCCCGGCAACGACCCCTGTCAGGAAGCCTGACACTCGTGCCGTAGTCGTGCCGTCATAGACCTTGTCTTCGACTGCACAGGACGCAGTGATCGGCCGAGGAAGAACCTCGACCGTCTGGTTCCCTTGGAACTTGATATCATATCCCTGCTGATCACTGTAAAGGCCGCCCAGGACGACGGACCGCAATCCCACATCCTTGCCTTCGGTCATGAAAATAGGTTCACCGAGGATCTTTCCTTCATCGAAACCCCCCGGCTTGTCGGCCCAGGATAAGCTGCACACGCAACCATCGGGCAGGCATTTTGTTCCGTCGTATATTTTGGCGTACGATCCGCTGCCCTTTTGCTGACATGTGAAAGCAGCCGTTATGGGGGGAAGAAAACAGCGCAGGAGTGGATAGCTGTATCCCCCATAAATGCGCCATACCTTTCCGGTGCCCCCTGCGTCGTCGATGTCCCAACCCGCGTTTACAAAGGTGGATAATTTTTTCATCTCGGCCGTCGTCTTGCCCGTGCCAAGGGCCGAAGTCGCCTGGCCCGAGGTCTCCCTATCCCAAAAACTCCTGGAGACGTAACCAGATCCCCAATACTTACCCCCCACCAATCCGCCAAAATGGTCTTCCCCAACGACTTCACCGACACACCAACTGTTCTCGATGCGGCCGTCACTGATCATTCCCACCAGACCGCCGACGAATAGACTCCCCCCTGCAGAAGCGTCGCTCCAGCTGTTTTCCACGCCAGATTCTTGAAGAATCCCGACCAACCCCCCAATTGCGGCCGTTCCATTTACGGAACCACTGCTCCAACTGTTCCCTATCCTAACCTCACTCCCGCTTTCCTTGCAGAAGTACCCGACCAAACCACCCAGACCTCCATCACCCTCCACGTGAGCGTTGCTCCAACAGGATACAATAGTCGAATCCCCAGAATACCCCACAAGACCACCGGTCCAGTTCCCGCCTTTCACTTCACTGCTGCTCCAACTCCAAGAAATACCCGAACACAACAGCTCACCCACCAATCCGCCCGCATAGCCCTTGCCAAGAACATTGCCGACGCTCCAGCAGTTCTCGATGCAACTGTCCGCGGAAACCCCCGCCAGACCGCCGAGGGCACCCGAATTTTTCTCATCGATATTCTGGACCACGGCGGAGGTGCTCCAATTCGAGAAAATGGTCGAACCAACGGCTGCGCCAACCAGGCCTCCGCCATGACCCCATAAACCGCTAAGCGTGACATTCCCCTTGCTGTGACTGCCGCTAATCGTGCCACTGTTAATCTCTCCTGCAAGACCGCCTGCACACCTTTCCACACTCTGCCCGTTCAGTGAAACATCTGCGACACTGCTGCAACCATGAATCTCCGACCTGTCATTCGCCTTTCCCACCAGCCCGCCGACGATCCCGTTACCCGACACAGTCCCCCTGCTGCTGCAATCCTCGATGTGTGTCTCTTCCCATGCCGAACCTGCAAGCCCGCCAGCTTCTACCGTTCCGCTCACCGAACCCCCGCTGGTGCATGAATACATATCGGAACCGATGCAAACACCGACCACCCCGCCGACACTGTGCTCTCCAATGACATCGCCATTACTCCATACGTTCTCGATCCGTGCTTTCACGGCTCTGCCAATCAGAGCTCCCACTCCCACAGTCCCTCTTATAGAAGGATGTTCCAGACATACATGGGCGACACAGCCTTCTTCGATGGCACCGAAAAGGCCGACAAAATTCCTGCCCTGCCTTCCGATGTGAAGCCCGCTGATGGTATGCCCAAGCCCATCGAAATGGCCTGCAAATCGATCTCTTACACGATAATCGCTTTCATTCCCGCCAACAGGTTCGAACCCGGAACCATCATGCCAGTTCCGTGTGGCCGAGGCATCGATATCGGCCCCCAAAGCATAATGGCGACTGAGATCCCCCAGCATCCCCTGGAGATCCTCTGTCGTTCGGCTGCCTGGATTTCCCAGATGGGTAACCACCCTGAAATCCATCGCCGGGCGTTCACTCCCGCAGCGCGTTTGAAAGGTGTCACCCCCCGGCAGGTTGATGGGTGCCCTGATAAGATATTCAGCTTGGGTCCCTTCGATTATCCCGTCACCAGATCCCTGGCCGTATTCCAGGATCAGCATGGCCTCTTCGGACCCGGACAAGTCGCTGTTGATCTCGATGTTGCGGAAAGCGGAAAGGGTCAAGGTGTTCCGACCCCACGTGATTTTGTCATTGACAAAAATGTCGCCCTGACCGCCCCTGCCGCTGGCAGAGGTTTCAATCCTCACGCTGCCTTGGGCCAAGGCTCTGGAAAGTCCCTCACCCGTTATGTCTCCCCCGGAGGAAGCGATAGTGAAATCCTCAGGATCGATGACCCACAGCCCCCCGGTTCGACCGTGCACGCTCGTCGCAACACGCAGATTGTCTTTCACTGAAACCTTGCCCGCCGACGTCTCTATAAACCCTCCCCCAGTTCCCTCGGAGTCCAACGCGTCGAGCGTTCCTCCGACGATGACCTCCCCTCGCATGCGGTCCGACAAGAGCAGAATCCGTCCGGCACAATTTGACAGGGCCTTCGCCTCAATAATCCCTGAATTGATTACCGTAGCCGTCCTCCCCTCCTCTACCGCTGCAGCTTTCAACGCCACCGTACCACCATCCGCCCGGATGACCCCCCGGTTTTCGATCCAGACATCCATCTTGCCTGGTGCTGGATGGAATTCCAGGATGTCTCTCCCTTCACCGGTCAGACGCATCGAATCCCCCGCCACCATAAGCACCGGCCCGGAGGAGGTCTCGATCACCCCCTCGTTTTCGATCCGCGGGGCAATGAGAACCGCCCGGCCGCCTGCGGCGGCCTCGATCCTCCCCGCGTTCCAGAGAAACCCGGAAAGGCCGGATGATGATGCAAAGGCCGTTTCCCCCGACAAGAATGCTGCCCCCGTTATAGACTGACTGGAAGCAAAGAACTCTGTCGCCTTCACCTGAGCCGCCGGGCCGAAGAGAATGCCCGAACGATTCACCAGAAATAGGGCTCCTTCAGCGCTGAGCCGGCCGTGAATCTCACTCGGCCCGGATCTGCCGGTTCGAATCAAGACGGCACAGCAGGCATCGCTTTGCCGGATGATAACCGCAGCACTCGCACCGATATCGAAACTCTCCCATTCGATGATCATCCGGCTGGAGGTCTGGCTGATCGTTAGAGTCTGTCCAACCGTCTGGATATGCCCTTCTCCGAAAACGATCCGCCCATTGACGGGGAGGGCCGCAGTTTTCTCTTCGGGAAACGCGGACGCCCCGCTGGAAATCAGCGCCGACAAAGCTGTGAAGGCGATGCAAAAGGCAAACCGATGGCGTGTGCCCCGCAGACTCCGAAGCATGTGCTTCAAACCTCTCTTGCATTCTCTCGCGACCCTTCCAAACGTCGTCACCATTTCAACCTCTCCCCGGTTTTTCGACGCCTCAGAAAGCGAACGCAGACACCTCCGAGGAGAACTGCGATGATCATAGCGCCCCATTTGCTCAAGGCAGGAACGGCGCAGGCATCCTGCTCCACCGACACCTTGACCGCGGCGGTCGTCTCGCCGCAGGCGTTCAGGGCCCTCAGGATGTAGGTGGTCGACTGCGAAGGACTGACCTGGAGACTCCCCCCTGATGGATCCACAGATCCCGGATCGGGCGTGATCGACATGCTCTCCGCACCCTCCACCGCCCAGGACAAGGTCAAATTTCCCCCTGGCTTTATGCATTCCGGTGTCGCCGTGAAACGCCCGATAACGGGGTCAACCTTCAGAAAGGCATCATGGACATCCCACCCCGCGACACTGTCCTTCAAGTTGATCAATTCCAAACGGCTGCATATGCATTGAGCAGCGGTAAACACCAGCCGATACAAGACCCCTGAACAGCCGCTTGGCAGTTTATTGGAAAGATAATAGCCCCCGACCCTTATCACACCTGGAACGATCTCGTTATGATCCGAAACGAATCCGGATATCAGCGGACCTTTTTCTCCTCCATCAAATGACAAAACGGCCGTGTCGAACCGGACTTCGAACATGAAAGCGCCCAAATCGTTAGGGGCATCGACCACATGGACTTCGAAAACGTACTGTCCCGGTGAGGGACAGGCATTTTCCGCCAAATAGAGCCCCCTTTCGATCGTTCCTGCACCGACATCGACCGCCGTTGCAGCGGTCAGCAGAAGGATAAGGAAAAGAGCTAACCACTCCCTGGATGCTCGGATTGTTTTGCCGTCCACTACGATCACCCTTTCCTTGTTCTAAGAATTTGCAGCACTGTGAAATTATAACCAAACCATGCCGCCTGCCCTTTAGCGGCGGCGCCTTCAAATCTCGACAAAGGAAATGAAGGAACGTCAATCGAGGCAGCTCGGACGCCCCATGGCTTTATCCAGAATGCATTGCGCATCGGCCGCAGTCACGCTCCCGTCCCTGTCGACATCTGCGGAAGGCAGTTCGTCACACGCCCCGCAATCGGTCGGGCAAATCCCCAGGGAAACGTCCAAGGCGCATTTTGCATCCTGGACCGTTATCTCGCCGTCCTCATTCAAATCGCCGTTGACCAGGCCCTCTTCGGCGAAGACCGCATGGATAGTATGATTGACCACTATGGAAGGGAACGTGTAGCGGGCCACCGCCCCTACGGATGCACCGTCTACGAGAACGTTTTTGATAACGTATCCAGCGTCCGGTGTGATGGTGAAGGTCTGGGCAGAGCCTTGGTTTCCATAGATCTCGCCGGCCGGGTGGATCCTGCCGTTCGGTCCGGCCGTCGCTCTGATCATATGAAAGGGATCCATATATACCGTGGCGACGGCGGTGTTGTCCCACCCATGCACATCGTTTTCAGCGCTCCGGATTTCGGCCCTATTTTCGATTCGACCCGCCGCGCCGGCGGACACCTGGACGACGATATCCAATGAAACACTCCCGCCCGCGGCGAGGTCGCCGATATGCCAGAGGCCCCTGTGGGGGTCATAGCCTCCGACAGCCGTAAAAGCGGACACAAATACCAACCCCGCAGGGAGAAGATCTTCCACTGCGACTTGCGTGGCATTTTGCGTGCTGTGGTTCATTGCCGTGAGGGTGAAAGCGATTTCCTCGCCCTTCGAGGGGTTGGCGTTGCTGACGTCTTTCCCTATGCTCAAATCCACCCCAGAAGCCGCGTTCTCACCCAGTACGATCAGAAAAAGGTCATGCCGCGTGCCGGCAGGTTGTCCAGCGGCCAGCGCGCCGTTATCGGGACGCGGGCCATCCGTTACCCCGGCAACATAGACGGTACCGTTGGACCCCGCTGCGACGGCGCTTCCGTATTCCCGGCCTTCCCCACCCAGAAAGGCCGAGAAAACCAGGCTTGCCGCGCTGCTCAACCCTGTATCCAAGGTGACCACGAAGACGTCGCTCTCACCCTTCAGTCCACCTTGATACCCGTCACGGACAGGAAAATCCAAACTGGCCGTCTGTCCGGTCACATAGATATGTTCATCGACATCCAGAGCAACAGCCGAACATGCTTCGATACCGCTTCCCCCGAGGTAAGTCGAGTAGACAAGGCCTTCTGAACCGCTGCGGGTTGTATCTATTTTGGCCGCAAAGACGTCCACGCCCCCCCTCAAAGCCGTTTGACAGCCGTTCAGGACCGGGAAATCACGGCTTTCCGTGTCTCCGACCAGAACGGCTCCGTACCTGTCGTCTACGGCCACGCCATAGCCTGTTTCCGTCTTTTCCCCACCGACAAAGGTCGCATAGACGAGGCCTTGATGTCCCTCTTTGGCCGTGTCCAGACAGGCCAGAAAGGCATCGCAACGCCCTGACAATTCGGGCTGACAACCATTGAGAACGGGGAAATCGAAGCTGAAGGTGGAGCCTGTGACGAAGGTCAAGCCGCGGCTGTTTACCGCCACGCCCAACCCGCTCTCATGCTGGCTGCCACCGAGATGCGTGGCGTAAACCAAGCTTTCGGAGCCTTCAAGACGCGTATCCAATTGGACCATAAAGGCATCCTGACCGCCCTTCGGCTGCGGCTGGAATCCCGAGCGGAATTTCTCGTGCAGACCCGCCAGATCCAGACTGTCCGTGGAACCGGCGATATACGCGTTCTCCCGGCCGTCTACCGCTACCGCATAAGCAAGATCGCCTCCGGTTCCCCCGAAATAGGTTGCATAGATGAGGCTTTCGACACCCTTCCGGGTGGTGTCGATCCGAATCAGGAAGGCATCGGCATCCCCTCGAAGATTCAACTGACACCCGGCTAAGACCGGAAAATCCGGACTGTCCGTCCACCCTGTAATATAGACATTTCCGTCGTCGCCAGCCGCTATCCATCCGCCGAATTCCTGCCCGCTCCCGCCGAGATAGGTTGCATAAACTGGATTCTCAGCAGCCGGCCGGGTGGTGTCGATTTGGACAAGAAAGATGTCGGTATCGTTGGGATCAACCCGACAGGAGTTTTCCAGAGGGAAATCGCTGCTGAGCGTAATGCCTGCAAGATAAGCCTGTCCGTCGCAGTCCACTGCGGCGCCGTTCAAAAAATCGTCCGCTGCGCCGCCAAGAAATGCTTCTTGCGTCACAACAACGGGGTCGATAACGAGCGGTCGACTGCGGTCGTAGGAGCCCACCTCGAAAGCGTACGTATCTTCCCCCGTTTTCCGGTAACCCGATGCCACCGCCACACGGCGGCCCTCGAATTCTTGATAACTCAACGGACGCCGGTGGATCAGTTCGCCGTGAACCGTTTCGATCCTCAGATCCCCCTTATCGTCTATCCGGCTACCCCGTACCCCGGCATATTTGAGACAGATACGCCCGGGATCCGCCCCTGGCCCCACAATCCAGTCATACTCGACCTGCCTCGCCATCCCGTAGACTTTGAGGTCTATCCCTTCATAAATCCCCCGGTACATAACGGATTGAAAAGTGGGAATCCCGGTCTTCCAGTGTTGGCAGTCCGGCCCCCTGATGACGTTTACGCGGCATTCCGCCTCCTCGAGGGCCTCCAACTCGGGCATCTTCACGGCGCCTGGAAAGGAGAGTCTGGTCACCTCCCTCTTGATGGCTTCCTTTTCCAACCCTGTTGATGAACCCCCGGCCACCGCTGTCTTGCTCGATTCGGCCCGCACCACGTCGAAGACCATACCCTCGGCCGTCACCCACAAGGTGTAACCCGACGCCCGGGCATAAAACATGACATGTGGATCCACTTGACCTGCATTGGCAACAAAGCGGAGGGGCATCCCCTGGAATGCCACCCGAGGAGGGTTGTCTTTGGCCGGAGGAACAGGAGCGTTGAAACCGTCGGCGCAAGCAAAAACAGGCGACAAAACCAGGGTGATGAATCCGGAAACGAGCACGATCCAATGCATCATGCAGCTCCAACAAGAAATGGAACCCGTTTGCCTGATTTCCAAGGGCGTGCAGCCTCTCCGCTTTCGGATCCACTCCAACTTGGTAAAGGTCTCCTCCCTCTCGAGAACCGAAAAGCGGGCTCCAACCCCCAGGTTCGAGCCCGCCGTTCCGATGAGTTTTACCTGAATGGATTGATCTAGCAAAAAAGATGCCAAATAGTGCAGGAACGTATCCAGGCAAACATATCCATACCAAGAAGATGAAAAAGCTGTATAACTTATTGATTTTAAAGTAATGAATACTTTCATAGTCATAGGTCTGCCGATCAGATCTATCCCGTATCCTGCAGAAAAAAGGATTCCTCCATCACGAAATGGGCGGATTGCTCTGAATGCTGTGCATCCGTTTTAAAAATAATGGGGATTCACGCAGCCACCGCCGGTAAGAAAACGACAAGGTCAGAACTATTTTCGAACAAAAAAAAAGAAGGACACGTCTCAACTTGGTCCGCCGAGCCGCCAGTCCTGCCCCGGACATGTTTCGGTTCCATTGATCGTCTCCTTCTGGTAGAAAGGGAGTTCGGATGGTCGGGGCAGGATCCGACCCTCGGATCGAGCCGGGATCTTTTTTCATCCGGCTGGAAAGGTCGAGCACAGAGACAAACGAGATCCGAGTCCTCGTGTGGACCGTGAAAGGACAATCCGATGCCGAAAGGGAAGCCGAAACTGAAAGGGCACGTCATCAACCGGGACTGGTGCAAGGGCTGCGGGATCTGCGTGCACTTCTGCCCGAAGCACGTCCTGGAGCTGGACGACCAGGACAAAGCCTGCGCCGTACGGCCGGAGGACTGCATCTGCTGCAGGATGTGCGAGATGCGGTGCCCGGACCTGGCGTTGACGGTCGAGACCATGCCGGAAGAGGAGCGGAGTTGAATGGAAGGGTCGATTCGATTCGTTCAGGGAAACGAGGCCTGCGTGGAGGCGGCGCTTTATGCAGGGGTGGAATTCTTCGCCGGGTACCCGATCACCCCTTCGACGGAGATCGCCGAGCACATGTCCTACCGCCTCCCGCAGCTTGGAGGCAAATTCATCCAAATGGAGGACGAAATCGCCTCCATCTGCGCCATCATCGGGGCCTCGCTGACAGGGCACAAGGTGATGACCGCCACGAGCGGCCCGGGGTTTTCCCTCATGCAGGAGGGCCTCGGCTACGCCATCATGACGGAGATCCCCTGCGTCATTGTGGATGTGCAGCGCGGAGGACCGTCGACCGGGCTACCGACGGGGCCGAGCCAGGGGGACGTCTACCAGGCGCGATGGGGGGTCCACGGGGATCATGCCATCATCGCGCTCACGGCATCGAACCATCAGGACGTTTTCGAGATGACGGTCCACGCCTTCAACATGGCCGAAACCTACCGGACGCCGGTGATCCTCCTCTTCGACGAGGTCATCGGTCATCTCCGGGAGGGCCTCGTCATCCCCGAAGAAAGCGCCATTCCGGTGGTGCAGCGGCTGAGGACCTCGGTCAAAGCCGGTGTGGATTTCCACCCCTATCTGCCGAGGGAAGATGGACGGATCCCGATGTCCGATTTCGGCGGCGAGCACCGCTACAATGTCACCGGGCTCTTCCATGACATGTGGGGCTTTCCCTCGGACAACCCAGGTGTCGTCCACGGACTGCTCCGCCACCTCAAGGACAAGATCGTGCACAACGTCGAGGCGATCACGCGGTACCGGGAATACCAGTTGGAGGATGCCGAGACGGTCTTGATCTCCTACGGATGCTCGGCCCGCTCCGCCCTGCACGTCGTCGAGAACCGGCGGGCCAGGGGCGAGCGGCTGGGCCTGCTCGAGCTGCAATCCCTGTGGCCCTTCCCCTACGGCCTGGTGGAAGAAAAATGCGCGGCGGCCAAGCATATCGTAGTCGTCGAGATGAACATGGGCCAGATCGTCCGGGCCGTCAAACGGGCCGTTTCCAACCCCCAACGGGTCGTGTTGGCCAACCGCATCGACGGGCAGTTCATCAACCCGACCGACATTCGCAACATTCTCAGGGTCATTCAGGGGAAGGGGGTTTGACCGATGCCGAATATCAAGGATTACATCCGGGAACGTTTTTTCCCCCACATCTGGTGCCCCGGCTGCGGCCACGGAATCGTCCTGAGGGGGCTCATCACCGCCGTCATGGAGATCGGCTGGGACAAGAACAGCATCGTCATGGTCTCCGGAATCGGCTGCTCCTCCCGCATCTCCGGCTACGTCGATTTCCACTCCCTGCACACCCTTCACGGCCGGGCGCTCGCCTTCGCCACAGGGGTGAAGATCACCAAACCTGAGCTGAACGTCATCGTCCCCATGGGGGACGGGGACGCCCTGGCCATCGGGGGCAACCATTTCATCCACGCCGCCCGGCGCAACATCGAGATGACCGCCATCGTGATGAACAACCGGATCTACGGCATGACGGGCGGCCAATACTCGCCCCTGTCCGGGTATGGCAGCAAGGCCACCACGGCGCCTTACGGGAACATCGACCACGACTTCGACGTCGTGACCCTCTCGAAGGCGGCCGGGGCGTCTTTCGTTGCGCGCACCACCACTTACCACATAACGCAGATGGTCGACATCCTCAAAAAGGCCTTCACCCATCCGGGATTCTCCGTGGTCGAGATCATGAGCCAGTGCCCGACCTATTTCGGGCGCAAGAACCAGATGGGCGACGCCGCCGACATGATGGAGTGGTTCAAGGACAACACGACGCCCACCGGCTCAGAGGCCAAGCAACGGAACCCGGCCCTTATCGAACGGGGCATCTTCGTTCAGGAGCAAAAACCCGAGTACTGCCGCGAATACGACAGGGTCATCCAAAAAGCGATGAAAGGGGGTGCCTGATGGAACGTTGCAGGCTGGTCTTTTCGGGGTCCGGCGGCCAGGGGGTCATCACGGCGGCCATCATCCTCGCCGAGGCGGCGGTGCTCCACGAGGGCCTCGTCGCCACCCAGTCCCAATCCTACGGCCCCGAGGCCCGCGGCGGCGCCACCCGTTCGGACGTGATCATCTCGGACTCGCCCATACGGTTTCCGAAGGCCAACCAGCCGAACGTGCTGGTTTGCCTGACACAGGAGGCCTACAACAAGTTCTTCGGCATCATCCGCCCGGGGGGCATCCTGCTCACGGACCCGCGCTACGTGAAGCCGGAGGGCAGGGTCGACGCCCGGCTCTTCCAACTGCCCCTGTACCGCGAGGTCATGGACCGGATCGGCAAGCCGATCGTCTACAATATCTGTATGCTCGGCGCAGTGGTGGAGCTGACCGGCGTGGTGCAGCCGGGATCGGTCCAGAAGGTGCTGCAGAACAGGATCCCGCCGGGCGTCCTCGACATCAACCTGGAGGCCTTCGCCCTCGGCTGCGGGATCGCGGCGCCGTTCGCCGCTCGGTGAGCATCTGCCGGAGTTGCTGATCGGACAGCCCCTGCGAAGGGAAAATGAACGGCGATTCAAAGCGCAGGAATGAAACCCGCTGGAGAACAAGGCCAACGGTTGAATGGAACAAGACCGCCTTTGAAGCCTGACGGCCTCCCGGGCCAAAAAGACCCTCTTCTCCGTAGAAGGCTCAAAAAGGAAGTCCGAGGCGTTCCAGGCAGCTGACGGGGAGGGCCAGGAGGGCGTCGATCCCGGCCAGTCTGCGGGCTGCTTCCCTGCAGACCGCGTGGGCTTCTTCGATCGTCACCCGGTCGAACCGGACGGTGTCCCCCGGCCGGGCCTGCGCAATCCGGGAAAGGTCCGGCGAGATCACCGTGGCGATCTTCGTGTAACCCCCCATCGTCTGCTCCACCAGCAGCACGATGGGACGGCCGTCCGGCGGCACCTGCACGTTGCCCGGCAGGGACGGCTCCGAGACGATGCCCTGCGGAGCCCCCTCTTCGCGCTGGACTACCGGGCCGTTCAATCGGCATCCCATCCTGTCGCTCCGGGGAGTGACCTGGAAAACCGCCTCGAAAAAGAGATTCAGGGACCCTTGGAAACATTCGTCTTGGGGCCCCGGCACCGCCCGAAGCCTGACCGTACGCCCGTAGACCGGCGGGTCCGGTAACCTGCGCGCCCGCTTCAGCAGCTCTCCCGCGCCCCGCGCGATCCGATCCCCTTTTCGGAGGGGCCTGCCTTCGATGCCGCCCAGCCGGCCGCTCAAACAGGTGGACCGGCTGCCCAGGACCACCGGGACATCGACCCCGCCGGTCACCGCCAGATAGCCGCGGCAACCGCTCCGAGCCTGCCCGACCCGCACCACATCCCCCCTGCCGACCCTTACGGTGCGCCAGCATGGGGCGGAAACCCCATTTACGGACCACACCATGTCCGCGCCGGTCACCGCCAGATCCACCTCATCGAGCACCCGAAGGTGCGGGCCCGCAAAGGTCATTTCGAGGACGGCGGCCTCGTCCGAATTCCCCACGAGCCGGTTGGCGACCCGACAGGCGAAGGGGTCGAGGGCGCCGGAGAGCGGGACCCCCATGTGCAGGAACCGGCCCCGCCCGGCATCCTGGACCGTGGTCAGGGGGCCGGGGGCGATGACTGCGAAGACGGTTGTCATGCCTGGTCACCCACGGCGATCGCGTCGAATTTCTCCTGGGAAATAGGGGAAAACCGGATCCGATCGCCGGCACGGTAGAGAAAAGGGTCCGGGCGTTCCGGGACGAAGAGACGCAGAGGCGTGCGACCGATGATCCGCCAGCCGCCGGGGGTCTCGAGCGCGTAGGCGCCGGTCTGGTCATCGGCGATCCCGATCGATCCGGCGGGGACCCGTGTGCGCGGGGTCTCGAGCCGCGGGGTGTGTAGCCGCTCGTCCAGCCCCCCCAGGTAGCAGAACCCCGGCGCGAACCCGATGGCATAGATGGGATAGGACCGTTCGGTGTGAAGGAGGATGACCTCCTCCTCCGAGAGGCCGTGACCGGCGGCGACGAAACCGATGTCCGGGCCGAACTCACCGCCGTAGCAGACCGGGATCCTCACGGTCCTGGCGGGCGCCGCCTCTCTGCGATCCTGTGCATTTTCGAGACCCAGGACGTGTCGTTCCAGGGCGGCCGGGCCGGTCCTGCAGGGGTCGTAGAGGATGCACATGGAACAGTAGCCGGGGATGACGGCTTCGACCCCATCTGGCAAAGCTCTTTGAAGCAACGCGGTCATCCGGTGGACCTTCTCGTTCACCGAAAGGTCCACCCCTTCCCCGTATTCGATCAGAAGGCCCCGGTCGCCGCTGAACCTGAACCGGGGCGTCTCATAGAGCACGCCCGCCATCACCCTCGACCTGTGGAAGATCTCGCCTCAAACCCACTCCGCCATGGAGGCCACCCCGATGCCCTCCGACTCGAGGCCCCTTCGGATGGCCGCGGCCATCTCCACAGCGCCTGGATTGTCGCCATGCACGCAAAGCGTCTGGGCCTCCATCTCAAGGCTGCCCCCTTCGAGCAGCGAAATCCTTCCCTCCACGACCAGAGCGAGCGCCCGTTCCACAACCTCCTGCGGGTCGAGGATCACCGCCTCCGGCAGCCGCCTCGAAACCAGCGCACCTTCCCGGGTGTAAGCCCGGTCGGGAAAGGCCTCGAAAACCAACCGAACCCCCTCCTCGCGCCCGATGCGCGCCATTGCCTGCGCCCGTCCGCCGGCCGGTGCCACCAGCAGGATCTCCGCATCCAGGGCGGCGACGGCCCCCGTCAAGACCCGCAGAATGTCGAGGTTTCCCGCCGCCATGTTGTAGAGCCCTCCGTGGGGCTTCACATGCTGAAGGCGCACGCCGTGCAGACGGCAAAAGGCCTCCATGGCGCCGACCTGATAGACCACGTAGTCCCTGATCTCATCCAAGGTGCAATCCATGTTCCGGCGTCCGAAGCCGAGCAGATCCGGGAATCCCGGATGGGCGCCGACGCCGACGCGATGGTTTCGGGCCAACTGGATCGTCCGGTTCATGACTCCGGGGTCGCCCGCGTGGAAACCGCAGGCGATGTTCGCGGAGGTGATGTAGCGCATGACATCGGCGTCCATCCCGAGGGTGTAGGCCCCGAAGCTTTCCCCCATATCACAGTTGATGTCGATCTTGTCGGTCATCGCCATGCCGCCGGCTCGATGGAAAAGGTTGCAGTCGGCCCGGCGAAACCGGCCCGGGGGACACCGCACACCCTGCGCCTGTAACCCCCCGTCGCCCCTGTTTCGCCCGTGGTCCCGTTCATCTGCCCAACAGGCGATCAAGCAGTTTCCCTGCCTGATCGACCATCCCGTCGATGAGTTCTTTCGGCGTGCCGGCATCTTCCCTGACCGGCACCCCCGCTTCCGCCGCCCGCACGGCCGCCAGACACGGGTTTTCGGAGCCGGCGGCGCCGGTGGCCAGAGCGGCGGCAATCCCGGCCGGCCCGAAAAGGAGCGAGCCGCCAACGGCCTTTCCCACCACCCAGGCCGTTTCATGAACATCGAAACGGACGGCGGGCTTCTTCAGGGTGCCGCCCACCTTGAACGGCCGGGTCAGTTGCCCGATGGTGATCCCCACTTTGCCGAGGCCGGGCACCGAGAGGCCCGATTTCGGTATGAGGGCGAACTCGAGATCAAGGGTTTCATGGCGCAGATTCACCTGCCCCTCCCCTACGAGGCTCGTGACATCGGTATCCAGGACCAGCGCAGTGCTGCGCGCAAGCCCCCCCGTCACGAGAAACCCTGCCACCAGGCAGTTGAAGTCCGTGGTGGATCGGGGCCTTCGGGCCGGATCGACCACCTGCATGAGGCTCTGAACGACATCGGCCCCCCAGAAGTCGAAGCCCGACGAATCGATCCGCCCTGCGCCCATCACCAGGGAGATCTTCCCGTCGAGGCCCGCCATAATCTCGGCAAACGACGCGCCCTGGCCCTGCAGATCGAGGTCCGCGTCGAGTTCGCCCTCCAGTGACGGCTTCTCCCCCAACTTCTTGAGCATCCGCGACACATCGAGCTTCGTGACCTTGCACAGCGCGTCAAGCACAATCCCGCGCTCCGCAGCCTTGAAATGGAACCGGCCGGTGACCGAGCCCGCTTCCGTATCCGCCTTCAGGTCTTCGATCCGGAGACGCCCGTCCGAGAGCCGGACCTGCGCACCCAGATCTGTAAACGCCCACTTGGGCATGAACACGTTCTTGAAGGCGCAGTTCAGATCCAGGACCAGCCAGGCCGGGAAAGGGATCCGGATCGCCTCCGAGGAGAAGACGCGCCCGCCGCCGGCTGCATCTCGGCTCCCGGAAGCCCCCGCCCCGGGCTTCGAGGCGTCCGCCTCCCTTTTCGGGATAAAAGGCCTCAGATCCAAACGCTCCGACGACAGCGCCCCTTCGATGGACGGGATGGGCCCGTTCGTATCGAGCTCCAGTTCGCCCTCGAGCGTATTCTCCGCGAGCCTCATATGCAAGGCCGAGATTCGATACCGGCCCGCCGCAACATCACCGATCTCGAAACGCCCTTCGAACGGTTCCGGCAAGCCGGTCATCCCCAGAGGCCCGACAAACGGCAGCGGCTCGAGGGCCTCACCGTGGAAGGAGACCGTGAACCGCCCCCCGCGGATATGGAATACATCCTCCATCTCCCCCTCGATCGAGATCGCGGCCCCGCCGAAAAGCCCCTCCAGACGAACATCCCAAGGCCTCTTCGGATCTGTCAGGGCCGGCAGCCCCCCCGTGCGGCCCTTGAGCTCGAAACGATGGCCTTCATAGTCTCCACTCGCTTCCAGGTCGATATCGGCGTCCATGCCACCGCTCCGCGCCTCGAAACGCTCCAGCCGAAGGGTGTGCACGGCGCCCTCGGGCCCGCTCCGGTAAACGACAACCCCGTCAACCACTTCGACATCCTTGAATCCAAAGGCCGGAAACCGCTGAGCACCCCGCTCGACGGCGCCATCCGACCGGGCCGGCTGACCGGCCCCCTCCTCCGTCGCACTTACAGGACCTGAATCGCTGGCGGTCCCGGGTCCGGCGCCGCCTGGCGCTCGAGGCCCAGGGGGCGAGCTTCTATCGACATGGAACTGCGGCTCGACCAACTGGAGGCGTTTGACCTCCAGGACATCCTTCAGCAGAGGCAGCAAGGCGATCTGGATCTCGCAGCGCTTGACCCTCAGCAGGCCCGCTTCGGAATCTTCGCCAAAATCACCGAAACGCACCTCCTCGAGGACGATGACGGGTGAAAAACCGATCTCGACCGCCAGCGGCTTTTCGATCAGAAGCTCCCTGCCGGTCGAATCCCTGATGGCCTGGACGATCCTGGGCCTGAGCCGGTCATAGTCGTATGTCGCAGCAAAGATATAAACCGCCATGACCGTCAGGACGATTATAACGGCGAAAATGCCGAGGAACCATTTCCAACGCATCAAACCTCCCCCTTTTCCGGCTCCGCCCTGGAGACCCTCCCGATTCCCGGTCAGGGCTTGCGCGGAGATCTGGTTCATGATAATTTTATACACCCTGTGGATGGTTTTGAAAACACTCGATGCGATTTGGATGGGGTGGCTGAACGAACGGTCGCAGGGATCGATGGACCAACGGATTCGCCTGGACCTCGATGGTCCCGAGGGATCTGAAGTCCAGCCAGGCTTACAGGATGCCGGCTGCTGACGATCCGATCGGCGGCCGCCCGGCCGGAACGATTCCAAGAGCAATCCTGACGCCTTTGCCGCCTGCAACGTGAAGGAGGGGCCTTGACTGCACACACGATTCCGCTGCGGGTTCAGCTGCGGGAAGGAAAGGAAAACGGGGAAGCCCGGTTGGACATGATCCGGGAAGAGCCGCTGTCCATCCGAGTCCAGGGCCAGCCTTACGCCGTCGTCATGCGGACACCGGGGGACGAACAAGAGCACGCCGCCGGCTTTTGCCTCGCCGAGGGCATCCTGGACCGGCCGGCTGACATCGAGACCCTCGCCTCCTGTGAAGGGGAGCAGACCAACGTGGTGACCCTGACCGTCACCCCTTCACGGCTGCGGGTCATCAGGCCCATCCTCGAACGCCGGGGCTTCCTCAGCCAGTCGAGCTGCGGCATCTGCGGGAAAGAGCTGATCCAGGATCTCTCCCAGGTGCTGCACATCCTCCCGGACGGACCGAAGCTCGATCTCCAAAAGGCCCGCAGCTGCCTCGACACCCTGAAGGACCATCAGACCCTCTACCGGCTGACGCGCGCCGCCCATGCCGCCGCCCTCTACGATGCCTCCTTCGAGCGCTTGTCTCTGGCCGAGGATGTCGGGCGCCACAACGCCCTGGACAAGGCGGTCGGAAAACTTTTTCTGCAGGGGACCCTCGATCGAGCCAAGCTTCTGGTGCTCTCCTCCCGCATCAGCTACGAACTGGTCCAGAAGGCGGCCCGTGCCGGCATCCCTTTCATCCTGGCGGCCTCCAGGCCAACGGCCCTGGCTGTCGATCTGGCCCGGTCCCTCAACATGACCCTGGCCTCGCCGTCGCGTGAATCCGGCATCTATATCTATTGCGGATCCGGTCGTTTACTGCAAAGCGACGCACCCTGATCACTTCCAGGCCTGGTCGGAGCCGAAGGGACACAACCCGCAGAAGGCCTTCACTTCACAAGATTCACGCCATGCCTCGCGCGCCATAAAAAAAGCGCCCGAAGGCGCCCTTTTTTTGTACGTGTTTCTATTTCTCTTTGCCTTTTCTGACGATTTTTCTCTTTTCTTCCGGGATCGGCGGCGGAACCGGCTCGCCGACGAGCTTCTGCACCGCGCCGAAGCGCGGGGGGCAGACCTCGAAGCAAGTCCCGCACCGGATGCACTTGTCCTGGTCGATCACATGGATCAGATTCTTCCCCCCGATGATCGCCTCGGCCGGGCAGCGCCTGAAGCACGTCATACACGCCTGGCACTTCTCCGGGTCGATGTAGTAGGAGGCCACGTCCCGGAACAGCTCCTCGATCTCCTCCCGGGTGTAGAACCCTTCGTACTCCGCCTTGTTCGTCAG